>CAYQPI010000052.1:0-4031 GCA_964419405.1 uncultured Flavobacteriaceae bacterium | reverse complement strand
TGGTCGGCAACGGTATACAACGCAGACGGACGAATGTTCAATGATATTGCAAATATATCAAGCGAAATGTCGCCTGTGCAAAATGAAGATGGCACCTATACCATTAGATTTGGTTGTGACGGAAAAGAAAATAATATTCCGATAAGAGAAGGAAATACGACCGGAAAATTCAATGTGCTTATGCGTCATTACAATCCGAGTGATATGGTAAGTAAAGGAGAAGAAGGTTATGATGCTACCAAATTCATTGTAGCAGTTAAGGAAAACTAATGGACTCTCTGGTTGAGTCTATAACTGTCAGGCTAAGGATACACTATATCCGCTTAGGACATGAAGCTTTTGGTCTATGTTTCCTGGGCTTCGTTTTGTTGATGATGCTCCATGGGTCGCACTTAAATAGGTAAATTTAATAATAAATTGACAACAATATGAATTTAATATATAGACTTACGAGTGGTATATGAAATGTAGCCGTCATAAAAAACTAAGAATAATTGTACTTGCCCTCGGCATCTGTGTGTTCTATGCATGTGAGTTCAAACAGGTACGTCATCTTAGATTAATGACATATAATATCAGACATGGTGTAGGAATGGACAGCATTCTTGATTTATCACGTGCTGTAGGAATTATAAACGCTCATTCACCTGATCTTTGCGCCCTGCAGGAAATTGATAATTATTGTCTGCGATCTGACAGTGTAGGACAAACGGACTTTTTGGGTGAAAAAACCAATATGACAGCAACCTTTGGTAAATTCATGGACTTTGATGGTGGATCATATGGCATGGCGACGCTGAGTGCATATCCTGTGGTTTCAACAAAAGTTTTACAATTGCCAATGGGGCTGGAAGAACCACGTACTGCGATCATTCATGAAGTTGAGATAGTGGAAGATTTGAACATTTTTTTTGTGAATGTACATTTAGATTGGATAGAAAGTAAGGAAGGGATCTTAAGTCGATTAGATCAAGCAGGAGCACTGATGAGCTATATCGACACTTTAAATGCACCGATTTTAATAGCAGGAGATTTTAATTGTACGCCTGATTCCCCGACAATGAAATTTTTTGAAGAGAAGGGGTTTGAATTTATAAACAAAGGAGATGATCACTTAAGTTTTCAGGGTGAACCAAAACTGGAATTGGATCATGTTATTTTTCGAAATTCAAAGGATGTAATAATGAAGCCAGAAAACATATATTTATTAAACGAAGCCCTCGCCTCAGATCATCGTCCTCTCATTGTGGATCTTGAAATTGTTTATTGAGGTCTACCTTGGATGATACATTAGAAAATGTCGATACATATCAACCCATCAAAGCCTCAATAGGGCAGTAATTAACGAAAATCAGATACCATGAAAAAAGTCATTTTTACCATAGCAATAGTAATTCTGTTCTTAAGTTCGAATGTTGTAATAAGCCAGAAGATTCACTTCGAACCAGAAAATGTGGATGTGTTAAACAGAGATATAGTCTCGATAAGTGATTCGAAAAACAGCTTGCATCTGAGTAGAAGACAGGGAGACGGAATGGCGATCATTAAAGAATTTGATTTTGATGAAGGTGTCATTGAATTGGAGATCAAAGGGGAGAACAACCCGGGAAAAAGTTTTGTGGGAATTGCCTTTAATGTGCAGAACGACTCCGTATACGAAGCAATTTACTTCAGGCCTTTTAATTTTCAATCAGATGAACAAATTAGAAGGGAACATTCGGTTCAGTACATCTATCATCCAAACTATTCATGGCGTTATTTGAGAACCAATCATGAAGGACTTTACGAAGCGGAATATCCGAGAAAACCTTCACCTGATACATGGTTTGCAGTACGTGTAAAAATTGATGCCGAAAAAGTGTGGGTGTATGATCAGGAAACAAATACTGAATTACTATCCGTTGAACGATTAACCGATCAGGTTTCAAATAGAATTGCACTTTGGACAGGGTTCAACTCTAAAGGTGGCTTTAGAAATCTGCATATAAAGCAATAGAATATTAAAGATTCGCTTGAATTGATAGATGATATTTTTGTAGACAACCCACAATATATTAATCAGGGCCTTAGTCAACACTTCGAGGTGAATCTGACAGTCAAATTAGAAACAAATCAACATATAAAGGTAAAAATGAAGGGATTGTGATTTGTGGTAGCAATTCGAATCTATAAATTTAGGACATGAATTATCTGTATAGTGTTTTCTGGTGAATCGAAAGATGCGAAGTGAGGCCTTTATGAAATTCTGTAGTTAAATTCACCAAAACCCAATTAAATTCAAATGATCGAAAAATTATTGAAAATTGTTCTGAATGAAGGAGAACTCATTGAGAAAAAACAGATCGCTTCGGATGTGTATCATCTTACAGTAAGAAGTAACAGCATTCAAAAAATGAACTATATCTCTGGGCAGCATATTCGCGTTTATGTGGGTGAAAAATCAGATGCCTCAGGAAAAGACAATATTAGAACCTATTCTGTTTGGAAAAAGGAACAGGATAAAAATTTGATTCACATAGCAGCATGTTCCCATACAAAAGGACCAGGCAGCATTTGGGTGAATACCATTGAAGTTGGAGAAAAGGTGTTTTTTTCTAAACCGAAAGGTAAATTTACCATCGATCATAGTTTTGATTCTTATTATTTTGTTGGTGATAATTCGGCGCTGGGGCATTTATACGAACTCAACCGAAATTTGATAGATAAGGATGTAAAAGGCATCGTGTATGCTCATTGTTTAAAGGAACTATTTAAAGATATTGATGGTAATGAGCCATTTTCATTTTATGAGTTCAATGACAACCCCTTTGATGAAATTTGTAAACTAATCGATGATGATCCTAAGAAGAACCGGGTACTATATGTGGGTGGTGATGGACGATTATGTATTGCCTTAAATAAGTATCTGTTGCAAAAAGGATGGTCTCGCAAAAATATTAAAGCGAAACCATTTTGGATGCAAGGTAAAAAAGGGCTTGAATAGATGCCTGGTTAGAATTTAGATCGAATGACGATGTGAGTATTTCTTAATTAAAAAATAATTAATGTATACAAAAAGAACAAAATTTTTAACCGTGCTTTTATTGGTTTTGATGTGTCAACTGATTTGTTCACAAGAAACAATCCGGGATATTAAAGCATTGGATTACGAGCCTGTGAATCGTGAGGTCTATGATATGATTGTTGCTATGGATAAAGAATATTTTGACGCCTATAATACTTGTAACATGGAAAAGCAAGCTTCATTGTATGCCGAAAACCTTGAGTTTTTTCATGATAAAGGAGGCCTGAACACTTCAAAACAAGAAATTCTTAACTCTATTGAAAAAAATATTTGCGGTAAGGTGACGAGAACACTGATTGAGGGCAGTATTGAAGTATATCCGATAAAAGATTATGGGGCAGTTGAAATCGGGTACCATAAATTTTATAACAATCAAGAACCAGATGCCGAATCAAAGCCTTCAAAATTTATAATGGTTTGGAAAAAAGAGCAAGAAACATGGCTGATCACGAAAGTTATTAGTCTTCATTAAATTTGAAAGCCAAGAAAGTTAGACAGAAGCGTAATGTGTAAATTGAATAATTGAAATTTCTGTCGAATTGTATGTTCTACATCTGAATGAGCATCTGGAATGACTGTTTTTACATCATGTTGATTGAAAGTATGAGAAATTAAATTAATTTTAGTATCTTAAGTGTCTAAATGTCAACACAATGAAAAATCCAAGCCTCAAAACCTACAAAAAAAAATTAATGATCCTTGCCTTTGCTTTCTTGGCAATTGGACTGCATGCTCAGAGCAATGAAAACTCAGATACGGAAGTTTCTTTTTCGACAACCATTGATAATAAGGATTTGAACTGGTTGCCGGCGCCAGATTTCTTTCCGAATTGTTCTTTTACAATTCTTCACGGTGATATTGCCAAGCCAAATTTAGATTTTTTCTTTAGAATTGAGCCCAATACTGAAGTTGTGAGCCATACACACAATTCACCTGAACGTATGATCTTAATTTCTGGAGATCTGGA
>CAYQPI010000051.1:0-8566 GCA_964419405.1 uncultured Flavobacteriaceae bacterium | reverse complement strand
TGCTGATCCAGCAAAATCATGTTCCCATCCGGATCAGCCAGCATAATACTTCCCGGCCCTGTCGAATTCTCATCAAGCTCCTTCTCTAAAGAAACATTTTTTGATTTCAAGGCTGCCTGAATTTTTCTTATATCGTCAAAGGATTCGAGAGAATTTGCCTCCTGGTCCCAGCCAGGATTAAAAGTCATTATATTATTCTCAAACATGCCTTGGAACAATCCTATCAAAGAATCTCCATTTTTCATGATGAGATAATTCATCGTAATATCTCCGGCAAAGACTGTGAAACCAAGGTGTTCATAAAACGCTTTTGACGTATTGATATCTTTGACAGTCAGGCTAATAGAAAAGGCTCCTAGTTTCATAATGGGGTTTTTACGTTTGTGTTCATTTATTCAAGATCAAATTACAAAATAAATAAACTACCCAAAGAAAATTCGAAAATTAAGATGATATACTTATTATTTAGGAGCGTATTTCTCTCCTTTGGTCACTTCCATTTTTCCTTCCAAATACCAGGATCCATTATACCTTACAGCCTCAAAATAAAAATGCTTATAGACAGATCCTGCCAATGTAGTATGAATCAAAAAAGGAAGGTAGGTGTCATCTTTTGACGCATATTTATACAAAATCATAAATTCTACCCTTGTCCAATTTATGTTTTCAGATTCACTTAGGTGTACTATTTCCTCAAAGTTATTTTCAAAACGTGGAATCGTCTTTTCATCATATACTGTTGCGTATTCAGCTAATAAAGATTCCTTGTTTTCCATATCCTGCAGGTCATGCTTCTCATACAATTTCATGGCCACTTCTTTTGGTAACAAGGTTGATTTAAACTTGCCCGCATCATTTTCCACAATACTCTGAACCAATATATTACCTAGCGCCTCTTTGCTCCTGCTCTGCGCATAGGTGAAACTACTTGTCATAAAAAACAAGCAGAGAAAACCAATCAGTACAGCTTTTCTAAATTCTATAATTGTAACCCGTCGTCCCCTTAAGTGATTTACCATTTTATACATATTTAATGTACTATAATAACTAGTTATAGCCTCTTGTTATTGTTTAGCAGTCACATGCTTTTTTTTAGGCCCCATAATGCTGCCATCGTCAGTATGAACAACAAAAGGAATAGCAGCTTCAAAAACGACTCTGGAATATTATGATTCTTGCTTTTTCAGAATTTTAACGATCCTGCTATTAATGATCTCTGATAAATTCCAATACAACAATTTAGCATCTGTGGTATTATAAAATTCTATAATAACAGCATCAATATCTTTATGATATTTAGTAAAACTCTGGTATCCAGGTATCCAGCCACCATGCTCATATTCGTAAATGGAGGCATAAATCTCGCTTTCACCTGGTTTAAAGACAGTACCGTCATTCAATGCTCTTAAAAAAGTTCCTACGTCCTCGGCGGTCGCCAGCATTCCTCTCTCACCATCTCCCTTTAGATTCGGTCCATAACCAAGATGATAACCACCCATCACCCGATCCATATCTACCTCTTTAAGTGAATTATAGGTATTGCTGAGATTTAAAGGTGTCAATATTTCTTCCTGAATGAACTGAAAGTTATCATAGCCAAGCACATTATCCATGATCTTATTGATCAACAAATAATTCGTATTACAATACTCATAATCTTCCCCAGGTTCAAAGTTGGCCGGCAAACCATCTATCAAGGCAAGACTTTCTTCATATGTTTCTGTTGGTTTTGCCCAAAATCCCGGCGCATCTGTGAAATTTGGCATACCACTTCTGTGCTGAATCATCAACGCTAAGGTTATTTTATCAATGTTCTCAATCCTGCCTTTCAGCTCTGGAAGATAATCAGCCACTGTTTTATCTAATGACAAACGACCATCAGCAACCAATTTGGTAACTGCCACAGCGTCGTATAGTTTACTTACACTGGCAATCTTAAACAAGGCATTCGGATTTGCAGGTGTTTTCAATTCCCTGTCATGCCAGCCTGAAGCAATAAACTGGGGTTCATGCCCCCCTTGATCTATATACACGATAAGGCCTTCAAAACCATGACCTATGGCCTGATCTGCCTGTTCCTGTACCGTATCCGGAAGTGGCAAAATCCAGGCTTTCACCAAAATCCAGGGAACGAAATACAAAGACACGGCCGTCCCTACGAGCAATAAGATTCTAAAGATTTGTTTTCCCTTACTTGTAGCCATAAAGATTTCAAATTAATTTAAACTGGTCAGCACGAATGTACTAAATAATCTCCTACTCATTTTGTAAACCAAAAAGTTTTTCTACCTGTGAGCAGGTAATGATCTAGACATCATTATTGACCTCAATCCAATAGCCATTAGGGTCCTGAAAATACACCTGTTTAATACCATCATCTCGAATATAATCCTTGACAGGCAGATCCTTCCAATCGGTAAAGTTAATTTTTAGCGCCTCCAGATGCTGCATAAAAGCATCAATAGCACTGGTGGCCAGGGCAAAATGAACCGCCTTATTTATTCTAAGCTCAGCATCGGGCCGAGGTATCAGGTGAAGTTGCCTGCCATCATTAAAAATCAACCACCTTGTTTTGGAGACCGATGCCGTATTCTCAATTTCTTTCAGTTGAAATACTTTTTGATAAAAATCGACAGATTGATCAACGTCTTTTACCGATAATGCTATATGATTGAGGGTATACCTATGCATGTTTTATTTTAAAAAGTGATTTGAACAACAAAAGTAGTTATCCTTTTTTAGAATTACGAAGGATTTTAAAACATCCTATTTCGAGGCTGTGTGTAGTAATAATCCAACTATTTGACCAAAAAATTCAGGTATCAGTATTTCTGGCCGATAGCAAAAGGCAAAAAAAAGGTCGAGATTAAACTCGACCTGTTGCATGAAGATAAAAATGCCCTATCAACATGAAAAATGTAATGGTGGAAATGAGAAAAACTATTCTAAGATGTCTTTTGTTCCACTTTATTCTTGCTTCCAATTCGTGATTATTTTCGTTTGTTGTCATTATTAATTATTTAAAGTTGTTCGTTTGCTATTTCTAAAAATGCCTTTCTAAAAGAATGGTTTGTCAAGCCATTATTCATAGGTTTCTGATCCACCAGATTTCCTAAAGTTTTTCCTTCTGGTGCCCCAATTACATCTCCAGATACACCGTACTTTCCATCAAGGCTTTGCACATATTTATGAGCAGCTTCTTTTGGGCCTTGCGCCAATCCCATGAGCTTCATCATCGGAAAGCCAAGCTTCTCAAACATAAACCGTTTTACAGGAGAAACGTTGACCAAACCATTAGTTCCTGCGGTCAAGCCTGGAGAAAACCAAATATAGTCGTGATCTGTATCCATTTCTGCTAATTCTTGAATGAGCAAGGCACTCATAAACTTAGAATTTCCTAAAGCGTCGATATCGTTGTACTTTCCCTTACCGTTGCGAATCGCATCATTTAATTCATCTACCGACTTGTATTCAGGTTTGGCAATCATTCCCTTGATGCCTCTAGCACCTTCTCCACCTGCAAAAACGACACGACCTCCTTTGGCTATCAGATTTTCTTGTTTCAAGGCTGTTAAGGCGATATACGAGCCAATGACATTTTGATAAATCGTTTTCTCTACAGGTTTACCTTTTACTGTTTCTATAAATTGAAAATCATTTGAAACGATCATTCCACCAGCCTGAAAGAAAACAATATCAAAGGGTTTGTTTTTTGGTAAAGCGGCCACTGCCGAAACTATCGATTCTTTGTCTTGCATATCAAAGCCTCCATATGCTTCAAGAATATCATTAGAATGTAGCAACGACTTCACCTTTTCAGCCTTTTCTTGTGTTCTGCATGCCAGCACAATGCGCTTTGCTCCTTTGTCAATTAGAATTTTAACTGTTTCAATGGCAATACCTCCATTCGCTCCGGTAATGAATATTGACGCGTTCTTTATTTTACTATACATAATGTTGTTGTTTTGATTGTACATTGCAAATATCAGCACAGATCAAAACAGCCTCTGGTAGAAAAAGTTCAATCTCTGGAACTTTTGGTCCAAATCTATTTCCTCAGATCAGAAGGTGAAGCGTTGAAGTATTTTTTATACGATTTTGAGAAATAACTCACATCACTAAAACCACAGTCATAGGCGATTTCAGAAACGGAAAGCTTGGTGGTTCGAAGCAAGGTCTGCGCCTTATCCAAACGTTTGGAAGTTATGTATTTATTAGGTGATGTTCCGTAAACTGCTTTAAATTTTCTTTTGAACGAAGACAGGCTCAAAGAACATAGAAATGCCAGATCTTCAATATTGAGGTCTTCAAAAATATTTTTAGCGATGGTGTCTTTAAATTCATATTCACTGGCCCTAAACAAGTTGCCAAAAATATGCCTTGTTTCTCCTGTTCGGTCAGTATTAATTAGCACAGAAATCAACTCTCTAACTTTACTCTTGACTATTTCATCTGAGAATAATCCTTTATTATTTAGATAAAGCTGTAATGAATCAAAATAAGAACTTAACAAGACATGGGCTTCAACCTTTACCAATGATTGATCTATTTTGCTGTTTCCATCTTTAAACCAATTGGGCAGGTCATTACTATATAGATACTGTAGGAAAGCTGACCTTAATTGAAAAACAATAACAACCGTGCTATCATTTTCATCATTTTCAAGCCAATTATTAATAAAGTTATCTGTTTTCATGATTAGGGTATCTCCTTTTCCTAACTTCACTACCTTATTTGCAGAATGAAGGCGAGATGCTCCTTTGACGACATGAACAATCCTTGCTTCATTTAATAATTCATCTGAGATTTTTCTTGGTGGGAGAAATTCTGTCCTTCCCAGAACAACCCAATCTCTAATACTGAATGTAATCAACTGCATAATTTTACAGATGCCAAGAGCATCATCCTGGTACTTCTCAGTCGATTCAGCTGAACTGCGAGAACTTTCAGTAAATCCTGAAAGCTCATGTACATTAAAGCATCCAAACCAAGCCCCTTTTTTTTTTATGGGTTATGAATAAATTTCGATGCTACTAATTCCCTTCACTTGCCGCTTGAAAGGCATTCCATTCAGCATCTACCTGAACTAAATTATGCTCTTGCTCATAGCCTTTGTACAAGGCCAGCATTTTTTCAAACTTTTCAGGCATTTCTTTTTCCAATGCTTTGCTTTCAGATGGATCCAGTACTACATCATATAAGTGCCACTCTCCATCTCCAAACATTCCAGGTCGTACCTTCATCAATTTGTAATTGCCCTGCATCAGGTAGGCATTCCCAAACAATTCAAAAGCATACCAATCCTTTTCAGACCGTACCTGATCTGATGTGCTTTCTAAAAATGCTCTGGCACTTACACCCGTTGGCTTCACAATTGTTTTTCCCTTGTATGAGGTTCCTGGATGCTCAATACCTGCATAGTCCAAAATTGTCATTGGCAGGTCTTTTACAGACATCACCACATTAGAAATTTCACCAGCTCGTTGGTAATTTTCATTGGTTGCTCCCGGTGGCACAATGATCATTGGCACCCGTACACCACCTTCTCCTACAAACCATTTCCACCATGAAAGCCCCCCTGTTGCAGCATTGGCCCACGAGGTTCCGATATAATTACTAGAATTGGCTGTACCAATCCCTGCAAAACTAGTGTCATAATTGGTAGCGATCCATTCGCCAAACTCTTTATTCCCTGTTTTGGGGTTTTCAGCCTCCATCCCTTCAGGTCCATTGTCAGATATGTATACGATCAAGGTATTGTCCATCTGACCCGACTCCTTCAGGTAGTCTAATAGTTGCCCAATTCTGTTGTCCTGATCCTCGATCTCAGCCGCATAGGTCGCAAAAACTTTTGCCTGATATTCCTTTTCTTTCTGGCTCAGTTCATCCCATTTTTTAACCAAATCGTTCTCTTTGGCCGGATCTGACACATTACTTATCAATCCATTGGCTTTTAAACGCTCATATCTGAATTGTTTTAGGCCTTCATATCCTTTTTCAAGATAAAACTCATAGTGTTTATCTACCAATTCAGGCGGAGCCTGAATAGGAAAGTGAGCCGTTGTAAATGCCATATATGCAAACCATGGCTTCTCATTGGCTGTCCCTTCTTTAATAAACTCCAACATTTGATTGGTATACAATTCTCCTGAATAAACTCCTTCCGGACGTTCGTATTCCTCACCGTTCAGGGTCCATTCTTCTACAAACTTCCTGTTCATCCAATCTGGAGCAGAAAAGTCTGGTGTCATTCTTAAATTATTCCAATGATTTGACCCCCCGGAGAGTATACCAAACTCTTTGGTAAAACCCCAATGTAACGGACCATAACCTCCAGCTGCTTCTCCACCAAGATGCCACTTACCCGCCTTATAAACTTCATAACCTGCGTCGTTAAACAATTGACTCAAGGTAACAGCATTTTCAGTTAAATAACCTTCATATCCAGGTTTTCCTTTTGATGGTGGATAAAAAGAGTAATCAAAAGATCCTAAACCAACCTCTATATTATTACAACCTGTAAGCAGCATAGATCTCGTTACAGAACATACCGGTGAGGCATGAAAATTAGAAAACCGAACTCCCGCATTTGCCAGCCGTTCAAAATTTGGCGTTTTTATTTCTGAACCATATACTCCCAGATCACCAAAGGCTATATCATCCCCTATCAAGAGCAACACATTCATTTTCTTTTCCGATGATTGCTTCTCTGAGATACTTTCCTCTTTTTCCTTAGACTGCCCACAACCAACTAGTATCAGGCCTATAAGTGCATAAAAAAATATTGATTTCATATTTGATGATTAAATTATAATTAAATCGATTTAAAGATAATTATTCTTTTAGTCAATGACAATACTTTGTTTTTCTACGAATTCTTTAAATTGCTTCATCCACTTCTCTCCTTGTTTTCTGTAAACGCCGGGAAACAGAATTGCCATCAATTTTGGCAGCACCCAGTTAATACGGGTATATTCAAATTCATATTCATACCGTGTTTTGTTTTCAGCAAGTTTCACAAATCTGCATTTCATGGTATTATCCATAAACTTGTGATGATAGTTCGCGGCAAAAGAATCTGGAAGTTCATTTAAAGTAATGGTTTCAGTCAATTCCATTTCCCGCTTACTATCCTTATAATACATTTTAGAAATAGCTCCAACCTGTCCTTCTTGTCCACTAATGAGTTCTTTTTTCTGAAAACCATCCTGATATTCCTTTAGGTATGTAGGATCTGCAAATAGATCTGCTACCAATTGCTGTGGTTTGTTAATATCGACTGATCCGCTAAATTTCATGCTGTTCATATTTAATTTTAAACGTTCTAATCTGGTATGGAAATGACTCCATTCTTTTGGCTAGGTTATACCAGGAGCCCTTCATATCAAAATACTAATTTCAACTCTCTTATCGACCTCGAGTCTCGCTTTTTTTCGTATGTCAGCTTTTATCGGAAGTATATAGGTCTTTCTTTTACTGTCAAACCAAATGGCAGTATCCCAAGAATGAATTCCGATGTTTGCCTTTGCTTTCATTCTCCCCCAGCCCTCTTCCTGCCAGCCAAGATTCTCCCTTATTTCTTTCGAGATAGCGGTAGGCAGGGATACAAAATACCAGCCTCCAGGAGCGTCGTGTTTCCACATGATGCCCGTAAATACATATTTGATCTTAGCTTCCATCGTTTCTGCAAACCAATTAATAGATTGAATTAATCAGAAATACCTTGTCCAAATGTTAAGAGGTTACTGTCTGGATCTAATACAGAAAACTCCTTTTGTCCCCAGGGTTTGGTTTCCAAGGGGCCGTTTGGATGGATGACGATTTTCCGATCTATTAATACCTGATAAAAACGCTCAATATCATTGGTTCTGATATATACTTGTCCATAGTTTTCTTTAGGGTTAAGGCCTTTAAATTCAAAGAAATGAATTTGAATATGGTCTTTCTCCAACATTAGATAAGCTTCAAAATCAATGGCTCCAAACTCCCTGAAACCCAACTTGTTTATATAGAACTCCCTTGTGACCTTCTTATCACGCATAGGTAATTTCGGATGAATCGCTGTTAACATATTATTATTTCCCGGATTATTCTTTGTCTAAAAACTCAGATTCTAATAGGATTCGTTACAGTTTCCATTTCACAGATCCAACTATCGATCCACCATCTTTCATTTTCGAAATGCAATTGAATACTGTTCAGGCCCATAGGTTAGAAGAAATGTTTGGTTCATCTCTAATTTCTTAGGCAATTAATTCATTAAAAAGGTTCCGATGACTCTTATCACCTAAAGTACTGTTTTAAGCTGTAAACTGGAAGAAAAATCTAAAATAACCATCCTCATTTTGGCTCGCTTTCTGTAACCTCACTCGCTCTTTGCAAGTATTTTTCAGCTTCAACTTGATTTCCAAGTGCCTCAAAAGCCTTTCCGCAACGCTTTAATATATCGTCAGCGTCAGGAAACAATTTCAGTAATTCTTTATAGATTTCAATTGCCTTCGCATAATTTTCATTCTCCTCGTAGTATCCGCTTATATCCAAACTTCTGTATTTCATATCGCCGATA
>CAYQPI010000050.1:0-1854 GCA_964419405.1 uncultured Flavobacteriaceae bacterium | reverse complement strand
CTTTGTTCAGATCACTGATCTGTTGCACCAGATCTGAAGCATAATGATTTCCTTCATTTTTAGGAATAAAGTAGGCCTCATCTTTCATAGCATCTCCTCTAAGTGCCATTAAATTGTCGATTCCCAAATAATGACAGTATACTAAAACATATTCGGTTTCTTCTTTGGTAAATCCTCCACACAGTACGTGAGGTACCGTATCTACCTGAAATTTATGCATCAAGGAAGCACAGATCCCAACGGTTCCCGGTCTCATTCTCGTCACCTTTCTCTCTAAAAGTCCCCCATCTTTTTTAATATAAACATGCTCCTCTCTCGAAGTGGTCACGTCAATAAACGGAGGCTTAAACTCCATCAAGGGAGCCACATTATCATACAATTTCTGGATATTCTGCCCCTTTTGTGGTGGTACTATTTCAAAGGAAAACAAGGTTTTTCCCTTGGCATTTTTAATATGTTCTGTAACTTTCATTCTTTCTTTTTATGGCTCTTTCACAGCAAAGGCCTGTATTATTTTCTTTGATTTAAACTGATAAATTTGGTTGCAACCATTTCATGGCCATCTCCTTGGATATTCCTTTTCGCTTGGCATAATCATCCACCTGATCAACAGTGACTTTACCCAAACCAAAATACCTTGACTCAGCGTTTGCGAAATAATAACCAGAGACCGCAGCTCCTGGCCACATGGCCTTGCTTTCAGTTAATTTGACTCCGATGATCTTTTCGACCTCTAATAAGTTCCAGATGGTATCTTTTTCCAGGTGATCAGGGCAAGCCGGATACCCGGGTGCTGGTCGTATTCCTTTATAAGCCTCTTTAATGAGCTCTTCGTTTTTTAGATTTTCATTTTTTGCATAAGCCCAGTGCTTTATTCTCACATGCTGATGCAAATACTCCGCAAAGGCCTCGGCAAACCTGTCGGCTATTGCCTGTACCATAATGGCATTATAATCATCGTGCTCATCTTTAAATTTCTGAGCCAGTTCATCGGTTCCAAATATGGCAACACAAAAGGCCCCCATATAATCCTGCTGCTCCCCTTCAGGAGCAATAAAATCTGACAGGGCATAATTAGGCACCCCTTCTTTTTTATGAAGCTGTTGTCGCAGGGTTCTGAAACGAGCAATTTCTTTACCGTTTTTAGATATTTTTATATCATCCTCATCAACAGAATTCGCCTCAAAAAGACCAAAGACGCCTTTGGCCTTAAACAGCTGTCTGGCAATAATTTTTTCAATCATTTTCTGGGCATCTTCATAGAGCTGGGTTGCCTGTTCACCTACAACCTCATCTGTCAAAATATTAGGAAACTTACCATGCAGATCCCATGAAATAAAAAACGGTTGCCAATCTACAAAAGGCAACAATTGCTTTAAACTGATTTGTTGAAGGGCCTGAACACCCATTTCTGAAGGCTTTTTTATCTCCGCTTTATTCCAATCAATATTAAATTTATTGGCTCTTGCTTTTTCTAGGGAAACATAGCGTTTGGTTTTCCCTCTTTTTAAAAACTTTTCTCTAAAAGACTCATAATCTTTTTTCAAATTCACCACATATTCATTGGCTGTTTTTTTATTGAGCAGATCACCCACAACTGTTACAGCTCTTGAAGCATCATTAACATGAACAACCGCATTTTTATACTCGGTATCAATTTTAACCACCGTATGGGCCTTTGATGTTGTCGCTCCTCCTATCAGTAAAGGGATATCAAGGTCTTGCCGCTCCATTTCCTTCGCCAGAAACACCATTTCATCCAATGAGGGAGTGATCAAACCCGAAAGCCCGATGGCATCCACATTCTCTTTGATGGCAGTATCAATAATTTTTTCAGGAGGTACCATCACCCCC
>CAYQPI010000049.1:0-13243 GCA_964419405.1 uncultured Flavobacteriaceae bacterium | reverse complement strand
TTTAAAGAAAAGAAATTAGAAGTGACCAAAGGGCCTGAATTCAACAGACTTACCAAAAAACATCGGGAATTGCTGTTTTCTAAGGAGTTTAAAATAGACGCTCATAACAACAGAATGGGCTATCAGTTAAAGAATAAATTTCCACCGATCAAAAACGCAGAGATCATTACATCAACAACTATTCCAGGAACCATTCAGTTAACTCCTTCAGGTAAGCTGATTATTATGATGCGCGATTGTCCTACTACCGGAGGATATCCCAGAATACTTCAACTTACTGATATTGCCATTAATCAATTGGCGCAAAAAAAAGAGAATGATCGCTTTAAGTTCGATTTGGAAAGTAGCTTTGATTTTCTGGGACGACTGGTAAACCGATTTAAAGATTAAAAGGAAGCAACAGCAATGAAGAAAGAAGAAATTAATCTGATCAGCGATACGATTACACGACCGACAAAGCAGATGCTGGAGATGATGATGAAGGCTGAGGTTGGTGATGATGTATTTCGTGCTGATCCTACGGTGATTGCCCTTCAAGATAAAGTAGCGGATATGTTCGGAACGGAAGCTGCATTGTTTTTCCCATCCGGAACCATGGCCAATCAGGCTGCGATTAAAATTCACACACAGCCATCTGAACAGCTCATCTGTGATAAATGGTCACATGTTTATAATTATGAAAGTGGAGGCGCTTCGTTTCATTCAGGTGTTTCCTGTAATTTGATCGACGGTGACCGTGGCATGTTTAAAGCCTCCCAATTAGAAAGTCATATACATGATCCTGAATTATACTATTTGCCCAAATCGAGTTTGGTTGTGGTAGAAAACACCACCAATAAAGGGGGAGGGGCGTGTTGGGACTATACTGAACTTGAAAAAATAAGAAAAGTGGCATTGGCTCATAATTTAGCTGCTCATTTAGATGGTGCTCGTTTATTTAATGCCCTGGTCGCAAAGAACGAGTCTCCAAAACAATATGGTCAATTGTTTGATTCTATCTCCTTATGTCTGTCAAAAGGTTTGGGAGCTCCTATTGGATCTGTTTTATTGTCTAGCCATGAAAATATCAAAAAGGCCATACGAATAAGAAAACTATTTGGAGGAGGTATGCGTCAGATTGGTTATTTAGCGGCCGCTGGGATATATGCACTGGATCATCATGTAGACCGATTGGCAGAAGATCACAGCAAGGCCAAACAAATTGGAGCTGTCCTGGAAAAGTCTGACTGGGTGTCGAAGGTGGAGCCGATAGAAACAAATATTATCATATTCAATCTGCATAAAGAGCTGGATGAATCCGTGTTTCTGCAGCATTTGGAGAAATCTAACATTAAGATCATTTCAATGGGTGAAGGCAAGCTGAGAATAGTAACTCACCTTGACTTTACTGAGTGCATGCTTGAGAAAGTGATTGAGGTTCTTGAAGAGATGCCTGTTTAGCAGCTAGTTTTATCCATCTGATTTGATTTTTCATCTTCAATTTGCCCTATTTTTGTAATGACTGGCTTCTAGGGTCGTCCTAGAGATAAAAAGTAAGAGAAAATGAAGAAAGTTATTTTACCTTTGGTCTTAATTTTGACATGTAACTTATTTGCCCAAAAAAACAATAAAAATATGAGTGATCAATTGGCTGTGGCCACTTTTGGAAATGGATGCTTTTGGTGTACAGAAGCAATTTTTCAGCAATTAAAAGGAGTAAAAACCGTTTTGCCGGGATATACTGGCGGCCATGTAAAAAATCCAAGTTATAAGGAAGTCTGTAATGGCACTACTGGGCATGCCGAGGCAATTCAGATCACCTATGATCCTTCTGTAATAGATTATAGAGCATTATTAGATGTTTTTTTCTACACCCATGATCCAACAACTTTGAACAGGCAAGGGGGAGATGTGGGAACTCAATACAGGTCGGCGATCTTTTTTCACGACAAGGAGCAGCAAGCAGCCGCTGTGAATATCATTAATCAATTGACGGCAGAAGGTGTTTATGCTGATCCCATTGTGACTGAGGTAACTGAATTTGACATATTCTATGAGGCAGAAGCCTACCACCAAAATTATTATAACAATAATAAGAACCAGGGCTATTGCAGAGCGGTCATCAATCCAAAATTGGATAAATTCATGAAAAAATACGGGTCAATGACCAAATAAGATCCTTGTCTTTTCGATTGACCTGTTAAATGGTCATTGAAAAAATTCTTGTCTCAGGTTTATTGTTGATAAGCTTGAGATCAAAGGCCATGCAGATGTTTCTTACAAACATGCGTCCCTTTTCATTGACGATCAGCTTGTTTTCGGACGATGTTACGAGGCCATCATCAAACATTTCCTGAAGTCGCTCAAGAATGGCATTTTTTGTTTCCTGATCGAGCCCTAAGTTCCATTCGGTTTCCAGGTTGCACATTAGGTTTAAAATATGCTTTCTGATGATAAGGTCATTGGCACTCAGAAGATGCCCTCTAAAAATAGGAATTGATCCTTTGTTTACCTTTTCAGTATAAGCCTCAACTGATTTTTCATTCTGAGCAAAGGCATACCATGAATCACTGATCGATGACATTCCTAAACCAATCATCAGTTCGGTTTTGCCTGCCGTATATCCCATAAAGTTTCGATGCAAATGCTTGTTTTCCATTGCTTTGTACAAGGAATCACTCGGGAGTGCAAAATGATCCATACCAATTTCGATATAACCTGCATCGAAAAACAATTGCTTGCCTAATTCATACAAATGTCTTTTTTCTTTGTCCTTAGGAAGGTCATTTTCATCATAGCCACGTTGTCCTACTCCTTTGATCCAAGGCACATGGGCATAACTGTAATAGGCAATTCGATCCGGTTTTAAGGCGATGGTGTTTTTTATCGTATTTCTGATACTGTCTTCCGTCTGAAACGGTAAGCCGAATACCAAATCATGACTGATCGAGGTATAACCGATTTTTTTAGACAAGGAATGAATTTTTTTGATTTGTTCGAAGCTTTGCATCCGATTGATCGCTTTTTGAACCACCGGGTCATAATCTTGTATACCAAAACTGTTGCGTCGTGAACCCAGGTCATACAAGGTCTGAAGTTGTTCCTCTGAAGTGTGATTGGGATGGGCCTCATAACTAAACTCAAAATCTTCGAATTTATCTGCTCTTATTAAGATACCTTCAATTAACGTCTTTAGATTTTTAGATGAAAAAAAGGTGGGTGTTCCTCCTCCCAGATGTATTTCTCTAATTTTTGGTCTGTCCTTGAACAAGTCACAATAGAGGTCCCATTCTTTTAAAACGGTTTCTATATAGGGAGTTTCTACGCTATGTCTTTTCGTAATTCGTTTGTGACAGGCACAAAAAGTACAGAGGTTTTCACAAAATGGTAAATGAATGTATAAGGTGATGCCTTCTTTTTCATTACTTTCATTAAAAGCTCTGATGGTTGTTTCTTTCCAGTCGCTCGTGGCAATTCCTTCTTTATCCCAAAATGGCACGGTAGGATAACTCGTATACCTCGGGCCAGGAATATTGTATTTTTGAATCAACTCTTTATTCATTTTCCATCAGATTTAAAGCCCTAGGCCTTGTATTCTTTTACTGCATCAATAAATGCCTTGGCATGATCAACCGGAATATTCGGAAGTATCCCATGACCTAAATTTACGATGTATTTGTCTTTTCCAAAATCATTGATCATTTTGGTGACGATTTTTTTGATGTCAGCCGGAGGCGATAACAACCTTGAAGGGTCCATATTCCCTTGTAGTGTTACGCTGTTTTTGGTGAGCTGACGAGCCATTTTAGGGCTTAAGGTCCAGTCTACTCCTAAGGCTGAAACATTAGATTTAGTCATTTCTTCTAAGGCGAACCAACACCCCTTACCAAAGGCGATCACCGGAGCTTCTTCATGCAAAGCATCAATGATTTGCTTGATATATGTCCATGAAAACTCTTGATAGTCAGTAGGAGAAAGCATTCCTCCCCAGGAATCAAAAATTTGTACGGCATCTACACCGGCCTTGACCTTTTCTTTTAAATAGGCTATACTGGTATCTGTAATTTTTTGCAATAACTGATGGGCCGCCACCGGTTGGGTAAAACAAAACTCCTTTGCTTTGTCAAAAGATTTTGAGCCTTGTCCTTGTACACAATAGCAAAAAACGGTCCATGGCGAGCCTGCAAAACCGATCAACGGAATCTCATTGTTTAACTTTTCTTTGGTCATCTTGATCCCCTCCATCACATATCCTAACGATTCCTGAATATCAGGAACTATGGTCTCATCAACATCTTTTTGACTTCGAATTGGTTTTGGTAAATAGGGGCCAAGGCCCGCTTTCATTTCAAAAGGAATGTTCATGGCCTGTGGCACCACAAGGATGTCTGAAAATAAAATAGCAGCATCCATTCCATAACGTCTGATGGGTTGTACCGTGATCTCAGATGCCAGCTCAGGTGTTCTACAACGCGTAAAAAAGTCATATTTTTCTCTGATTGCCATAAATTCTGGCAAATACCTTCCTGCCTGTCTCATCATCCATACCGGAGGTCGTGAAACGGTTTCACCTCTCAATGCCTTTAAGAATAAGTCGTTCTTAATCATAATTTTTTATCGTGTCTTTCAGCTTAGCTGATTTCAATTATTTTTTCGTTTGTTTTTCACTCACCTTGGCCATGGAAATATCGATGGCTTCTTCAATTTTCTTTAGATCTTTTTTCTTTAAAGCAGAAGATAAAAACCAGGCTTCGAACTGCGACGGCGGTAAAAACACACCGTTTTCCATCATTTGCCAAAAAAAGGTTTTAAAACTATCTGTATCGCAGGTTTGAGCATCCGTAAAGTTAGTGACCTCTCTATCTGTGAAAAATGGATTTATCATGGATCCAAAATGATTCACCTGCAAAGCGACTCCATACTTTTTTGCCGATGATAGCAACATTTCTTTAATTTTTTCTGCCTTTTTATTGAATGATTTATAAGGATCTTGTTTTTTCAATTCCTTAAGAGTGGCAATACCACAGGCCATGGCGATTGGGTTTCCTGACAAGGTACCCGCCTGATACATCGCTCCTAAGGGAGCTACCATTTTCATGATCTTATCACTAGCCCCATAAGCTCCTACAGGGAAGCCTCCGCCAATCACTTTTCCTAAACAGGTAATGTCTGCCTGAACACCCAGTAATTCTTGTGCTCCTCCAAATTTTGATCGAAACCCTGTCATGACTTCATCCAGAATTAGTAAAATGCCTTTTTCCTTTGTTAAAGTTCTTAGGCCTTTAATAAATGCTTCACTTGGTTGAACAACACCCATGTTTCCTGCAATAGGTTCAACAATCACCGCTGCAATATCCGGATGGTTTTCTATATGCTTCTCAACACTTTCAAGCTTGTTGAATTCAGCGATCAGGGTATTTTTTACAGCTTCATCCGGAACCCCAGCACTTCCTGGCAAACTAAGGGTTGCCAGTCCTGATCCGGCTGCCACTAGCAAGGCATCTGTATGCCCGTGATAACAGCCTGAGAATTTAATAATTTTATTATGGCCAGTATAGGCTCTTGCCAATCTGATAGCACTTAATACAGCTTCTGTTCCAGAATTCACGAAGCGAACCTTGTCCATGCCCGGAAAGGCATCACAAACCATTTTGGCCAGTTTGATCTCTTTGTTGGTAGAGGCACCAAAGGTGTACCCTTTTTTTAATGCTTTTTTGATCGACCTTTCAACTTTGTCATGACGGTGCCCGAGGATCATTGGTCCATATGACAATACCATATCGATATATTCATTGCCATCTACATCAACAATTTTACTTCCCTTGGCATGATCGATAAAAACCGGTACGCCACCTACAGATTTAAAGGCTCTTACCGGAGAATTTACGGCTCCCACTAAGTTCTTCTTCCCTTTTGTGTATAGCTCTATAGATTTTTCTAACTGCATCTTTTACAAATTTCTTTCTATTGATTCTTTAATAAATACTTGGCCACATCTTTGGCAAAATAGGTGATAATGATATCGGCACCTGCTCTTTTCATGGAAAGCAGACTCTCCATCATTACTTTTTCTTCATCGATCCAGCCTTTCTCTGCCGCTGCTTTGATCATGGAGTATTCTCCACTTACATTATAGCAGGCAACAGGACGGTCGAAATTATTCTTTACGTCTCTGATAATGTCTAAATAGGATAATGCCGGTTTTACCATGAGTATATCAGCTCCTTCCTGATCATCAAAATTGGCTTCCCTCAACGCTTCATCTCGATTAGAGGGGTCCATTTGGTAGGTTCTTCTGTCTCCAAAGCTTGGTGTTGAATCAGCAGCATCTCTAAAAGGGCCATAATAGGCAGAGGCGTATTTAACGGCATATGACATGACGGGCAGGTTGTGAAAACCTGTTTGGTCAAGTGCTTCTCTAATGGCTGCGATCATTCCGTCCATCATTCCTGAAGGGGCCACCATATCAGCGCCAGCTCTGGCATGTGATACGACCTGTTTTGCCAAGTTGACAAGGGTTGCATCGTTGTCGACATCCTTGTCGTGTATGATACCACAATGTCCATGACTCGTATACTCGCAAAAGCAAACATCAGTTATGACATAAAGTTGAGGGTACTGTTTTTTAATATAGCGAATGGCTTGTTGAATGATTCCTTGTTCATTCCAGGTTTGAGATCCTATTTCATCTTTGGAGCTGGGAATCCCAAATAGTAATACGGCCGGTATGTTCAAGGCAGCTACTTCATCCAGTTCTTTCGATATTCGATCTAAGGAATATCTTTTAATACCGGGCATGGATGGGATGTCTGTTTCAATTTCTTTTCCGTCCTCTATAAATAGGGGATAGATCAAATCATTCAGTTGCAGACTGTTTTCTCTGACAAGTCTTCTTATATTTTCTGTTCTTCGAAGTCGCCTGGTTCTGTTCATGATGAGTCGTTTATTTTGAAAAGTAAGCGTTTACAGCCTGTAAAACACTTTCGACCGATGGGAGTTTTGCTTCAACTACCGTTTTGAAGTGTTTTTTTGCTTCCGCAGAGGTTGTACTGCCTATACAAAAAGCAACAGGGTCCTTGCTTGAATTTTTACTGATATAACTTTCAATTCCCGAAGGACTAAAAAATAATAGTCCCTGATATTGCTTCTCCAGAATATTTGGAGTTAACAAGGTTTGATAGGTAATTACTTCATTGAGCTGCAGGTCAGTTTTCGCAATCATATCAGGCAATTCATCGCGCTTTTTATTCCCGCAAAAATAAGTGATTTCACCTTGGCCAACATGATTCGAGATGAATTCAGCTAATTTTGATGCAGTGTTTTCAACATGTGTGACCTTGCCAATTTTTCGCTCAATGAGTCGTTTGGTTCTTCTGCCAACACAATAAATGTTTTCAAAGTTCATTTGAGATGGCATAAAATTATCAAGCAAGGCTTCTACACCATTTTGACTTGTAAAAATGACATGTTTTAATGGGTTCTTTACAGTAATTGGTTTTAAGCGGTTGAATCGAATGGTAATAAAATCGCTCATGTCAACACCAATTTCTGCCTGTAAGGCACTTTTTTGTCCAATCGATAAATTTTTAGTCGAAAAAATATTGATATCTTTTACGACTTCACCGGTTTTTCGCATGAGTTTTTTACCGCCTCTTTCAAGAATATAAGAGGCTGCAAATTGTGCAATATCGGTAGTGTGATTTACAGGTACTGTTTTAGAGAATTCTATCTTTTGCTTGCCATCGGTACTAAACAAGGCGCCTTTAAATTTCAGTTCATCGTCCTTGATCATCGCCAAAGCCCCAATGGGAGCTGAACAGCCGCCTTCAAGCTTGTTTAAGAATTCACGTTCAATGCCGACGCAGGTTTCAGTTTCCTTATCATTTAATTCAGCGCAAATTCCTAAAAGTTCTTTGTCTTTTCCTAAAGCTGCAATCATCACAGCTCCCTGAGCCGGGGCTGGTAGCATCCAGTCAAGTTTGAGTAAGTTGTCAGGCAATAAGCCAATTCGTTTGAGACCAGCCATAGCGAAAATGGCACCGTCCCATTCATTTTCTTCGAGTTTTTTTAATCGGGTATTTACATTTCCTCTCAAGCCTGTAATCTGATGGTGAGGAAATCTATAAAGCCATTGTGCTTTTCTTCTGAGACTACCCGTGGCAATAGTCGCTGTTTTTCTCGTGAAAAAATCTTCATCCTCTTTTAATACCAGAATATCATGATGAAGACCTCGTTTTAATACGGCCGCCTGTACGATACCTTCGGGCAAAACAGTAGGAACATCTTTTAAAGAGTGTACGGCAATGTCAATTTTGTCATTTAACAAAGCTATATCCAGGTTTTTGGTAAAAACTCCTGTGGTTCCTAACTCGTATAAGGGTTTGTTTAAAACAGCGTCCCCGATAGAGTCGATCTTGACAATCTCCGTTTCGTGTCCTAGATAAATGAGTTGATTAGAGACAGTATTGGCCTGCCATAGTGCCAATTCACTGGACCTGGTTCCAATTCGTATAACTTTTTTCATACCTAATTTTCTGTAGTCTCTAAATTAAAAACTTCTTTCATAACCTTGATGCTCTGGTTCGCTTGTGTATTCTCAGCTTTCAGGTGCATGGCAAATTTAGAGACGATCTTATTGACCATTTGAGAGGTAACATTCTCAAGAAGTTCCTCATTCATTTGCTCATGCTTTTTAGAGTGAGAAATAATCGCGTCTTTTTGAATTAATTCAAGAGATTTTTTAAGAGAGTTGATGGCAGGAGTACTTCTTCTGAACATTAGCCATTCATAAAATTCAGATTTATGTTTTTGAATAATTTCTTCTACCAAAGGAATCTGCTTTTTTCGATCTTCGATAGTTTTTTTGGTTTTTTCAGATAAAACATCCACATCAATTACCTTGCAATTGTCCAGGTCATTGATCAAAGGGTCAGCATTTCTGGGAATCGAAAGGTCGATGACCAGCTGTTTTTTGTCTGAAGGCATCATATCTGCCAGTAAAGTTGGACTTGATGCACCTGTGGCAACCACAATGATGTCGGCCAATTGAACCTGTTCAAAAAGCTCATCATGAGATGCAACATGCAGCTCTTCTTCGAGGGCTAATTGATGCGCAACCGAATCTGTTCTGTTTATGATTGTAATATGGTGGGCTTTTAAATATTCAGCACAGCTCCTGGCCGTACTTTGACCTATGTCACCGAGACCGTAAACCAATATTTTTTGAGGCTGACTTTTGCTGTAGTTGTCTTTGATGTACTGAATGGCTGCATACGAAACAGTTGTTGTTCCAGAACTTATACTGGTCTTGTTTTTTGTTTCTTTACTCGCCTGGAGTGACACGTTAAAGAGTCTTTCTAAATAGGCATTTAAAGTACCTGCCTTTTTCGCCTGACCAAATGCATCTTTTAATTGACCTACTATTTCATAGTCGCCAAGAATCTGACTGTCTACGCCAGTAGCTATTCTAATAATGTGTTCTGAGGCATCACTGTTTTTGTAAACGTAAGATACTTTGGCAAATTCTTCAACAGTTCCTTTTGAATATTTGCATAACAAAGAAATCAACTGAAAGGGATGTTTGGCAAATCCCATTATTTCTATACGATTACAGGTAGAAAGAATGACAACACTTTTAATGTTCATTCGTTTCGCTTCAGAAAGGAGTTGCTTTTGTTTCTCTTTGCTCAAACTAAAATTACTACGGGTAACAACGTCCGCCTTTTTGTAATTCAAGCCAATCACATAGAATTTTTTGCAATCTGAATTTTTAGTCATATCAGGATTAATCATTGAAATCGTGGTTAATATCCTTGGTAAATGAAATGATATTTCAAAATTACGCTATAAGATTTTTTAAAACCATGATTAATATCACATTCCAATTTGTCATTTTTTTAATTCAAGAAACACTGTAAAGTATACTAAATACTTGAGGTTCCGTGAAAGTAACTTAAAAAGTATGTCGCAAAAATAATTAGATAGGTTTGGAAAAGATATCGTTTGAAATAAAAAAAATAACGATAAAAATTATTCAAATGTTGCTTAAAAAATAAGCATCTCTGTCAGTTTAAAAATGGAAAACTAGTATATTTACCGCTGAAAATAATAATTTTAATACTGCGATAAATTGGGAAAGAAAGGTGTGTTGTTGGTTAATTTGGGTTCACCCGATAGTACTGAAACAAAAGATGTTAGACGTTATTTGGATGAATTTTTAATGGATGAAAGAGTGATTGATATACCTTATTGGAAGCGATTTTTGCTAATCAAAGGTATTATTTTGAACACCCGTCCGAAAAAATCTGCAGCCGCTTATAAGAAGATCTGGTGGAAAGAAGGGTCGCCTCTTATAGTTATATCAGAGCGTTTTGCAGAAAAGCTAAAAAAGAAAGTAGATGTGCCTGTGGCATTAGGGATGCGATATGGGTCCATGAGTATTGAAAAGGCTTTAAAGGAACTGGCTCAGCAACAGGTTACGGAGGTTTTTCTCATCCCCTTATATCCTCATTATGCGATGTCTTCATTTGAGACTGTTGTTGAAAAAACGAAGGATCTGCTTAAGACTTCCTTTAAAACGATGTCCTTGACAGTACAACCTGCTTTTTATAATGATCCTGATTATATTCGAGTCATGTGTGAGAATTTAAAAGAGCAGTTGAATGGTTTTGACTATGATCAGATTTTATTTTCTTACCACGGAATTCCGGAAAGACATATCTATAAGGGGGATCCTACGGGTACACATTGCAAGATCGATGGCAGCTGCTGTGAAACAAGATCAGAAGCACATAAGACCTGTTACAGACATCAGTGTTTTGAGACCACAAAGGGAATGGTAAAAGAATTGGGATTGAAAGAGGGGTCCTATAGAAACTCGTTTCAGTCTCGCTTGCTAAAAGATCCTTGGTTAAAGCCTTATACAGATCATGAATTAGAGGTTATGCCCGATCAAGGTGTTAAAAAATTAGCTGTAATCACCCCTGCATTCGTAGCAGATTGCCTGGAGACCCTCGAAGAGATTGCCATGGAAGGTAAGGAGGAGTTTTTACAATTTGGAGGTGAAGATTTTAAGCATATTGCCTGTTTGAATGAAAATGACGCCTGGGTGTCTGTTGTTCTAAAATGGATTGAAGAATGGAGATCTAAATAAAAATACATGGCTTATTTATATGTTAAATCCTTACATATTATTTTTGTGACCACATGGTTTGCAGGTCTTTTTTATATAATCAGGTTGTTTATTTACTACAAGGAGGCTGAAGATAAAGAAGAGCCAAGTCAATCGATTTTAAAAAAGCAATATGCCCTGATGTGTAAAAGGCTCTGGTATATCATTACCTGGCCTTCTGCTGTATTGGCAACGCTATTTGCCATATGGTTACTGGTGTTGCAACCCTATTGGCTGGAGGCAAACTGGATGTTGATCAAGTTGGTGTTTGTGGCTTTATTATTCGCTTACCATCTCTCATGTCAAATGATGTATAACCAGATCGCCAAAGGCTATTTGAAGTATTCTTCCAATGGTCTTAGAATCTGGAACGAAGTAGCCACAATTATACTTTTTGCCTGTGTATTTCTGGTTGTATTAAAAACGACGTTAGGCTGGGTTTTTGGGGTAGCCGGAATTCTGGGAGTTTCAATTTTACTCATGCTGGGAATCAAACTCTACAAACAGATTAGGGCCAAGAAAAGTTGGGATGAGTAATTGCTGGGATTCCTTCTAAAATAAGATTATGGTATGGAACATTGGACGAAAAGACAAAAGTTATGGGTCGGGATTCTGTTTGACCTTATTGGAATGTTGTCTTATGCTTTTCCCTTCATAGATGTGGTGTGGGCACCCTTGTCGGCCTTTCTTATGATACGATTGTACAAAGGTAATATAGGTAAAGTGGGGGGACTGGTTTCTTTTATTGAAGAAGCCGTTCCGGGATTTGATTTTTTTCCTTCCTTTACGCTGACCTGGTTTTTCGTTTATTATCTAAACCGCCAAAAGCCTACTTGAAAAATCGACCAAGGCCCATTCTTTGAAGCATTTTCTTTTCAAAATTCCAGAAAAAAGTAAATTGACCAAAAACCCATCCTACAAGTGGCAGGGTAATTTGGTATACCGGGAATATCAGAATGATTCTCAGAAAAATATAAAGAAAATAGGGTTTGGTAGTTTCTTCGCTCAGTCCTATGAAATTAGTGATTGGGCCTGCCACCCAGGCAGCAAAGGAACCGTTAATTGCAAATACGATCAAAATAGCAATCACTTGCCAGTTCGAGGTAATCCCCCATCGTTTTTTCAATTTCTCCATTTATTTTTCTCTTTTCGGCAAATGTAAGTATAAATACTAAATGAACAAATTCTGCAGATTAATAAAGACGGGAGTATATGACATTGAGTATCTTTTTTATTAACCAGCACAAGCTTTATTTTTAGTATCTTTCACGCAAATTAAAACAGGGAAATGAAGAAATTGGCTTTACATTGGAAGATATTGTTAGGAATGATACTGGGAGTTGCCTTTGGTTTTCTGATGGTCAGTTTCTCAGGTGGTAAGGAGATCGTGCAGGATTGGATAAAACCTTTCGGAACGATTTTTATCAATGCCCTAAAACTTATTGCCGTACCTCTAATTCTGGGTTCTTTGATATCGGGAGTGTCTGACTTGAAAGATATTTCCAAGCTATCCAAGATGGGAGGGAAGACGATTTTGATCTATTTGACAACCACGGTAGTGGCGGTAACAATTGGATTATTGCTGGTCAATGCCATTTCCCCAGGAGATTCGATCAATGATAAGACCAGGTCTGATTTGGTGGCCAGTTATTCGCAAAATACCCAAAAGTATAAGGATGAGGCTGCAGCACAACAGAATAATGGACCGCTGCAGGCTTTGGTGGATTTGGTGCCCGATAATATTATTGGATCCGCTGGAAAGAATAAGAATATGCTGCAGGTGATATTTTTCGCCGTATTTTTTGGTGTTGGGTTGATCTTGTTGCCTGAAGAAAGAGCGAAGCCCGTCAAAGATTTTTTCAACAGTTTTAATGAGGTGATTCTTAAAATGATCGATTTGATCATGTTGACTGCACCGTATGGTGTATTTGCCTTATTGGCTGCCTTGATTGTTGAATCTCCGAGTGCTGATTTGTTTAAGGCATTAGGCTGGTATGCCCTGACCGTATTGATAGGGTTGTTTTTGATGGTGGTCTTTTATACGACCCTGGTCATGATATTTACGGGTAAAAAGCCAAAAGAATTTTTGAACGG
>CAYQPI010000048.1:0-23545 GCA_964419405.1 uncultured Flavobacteriaceae bacterium | reverse complement strand
ATCATTGGCTTTGCCTCTAAAGAAGAAGGAGATGGAATATTTTTTAACGGATATCTTGATCTTTCCGTAAATAACATTTTCAATGCCGGAGAAACGATTGCTTTGTTTTGGAAAAGTAACGGAAACGAACGGCAACGATTTTTTCTGGAAGCTAATCTACCTTTTCTGTTTAACCTTCCGATCACCCCAAAAGTCAATTTTGAAATTTACAGACAGGACTCAACCTTTAGTAACGTAAAGACAAAAGTTAACCTTGCCTATGCAACGAGAAATATAGGTAGCATTGAAGGAATCTTCGAAACTGAAAATTCGAGTGATCTGTCAAATGGCCTCTCTTCAGGTATCGATTCCTTTTCAAATTTATTCTTTGGCCTTTCATATGATTATGATCTTTTAGCATCGGATGAACTCTTCCCTGTCAATTTTCATTTGGATCTGACTGCCCTCGCCGGATCACGAAAAAATGAAGGTAGCAGCACAAGCCAAACCAAATTTGGCCTTGAGGCCTATTATCTGTATTCAATAGACCCTAAGAATCACATTTTCCTTAGAAACGTCAGTGGACTTTTGATTTCGGAAGATTATTTTGAAAATGAACTTTTTCGAATTGGAGGAATATATAATTTAAGAGGTGTTAATGAAGAGAGTATTTTTGCCTCCTCTTTTACCATTTTCAATCTTGAGTACAGGTTTAAACCAAACGCCGGCAGTTACTTCTATTCAATTACTGATTTTTCATATTCAGAAAACAAACTGGCAGACTTGAACACCAATGTAATTAGCCTGGGATTTGGATATGCCTTTCAAACCAAAGCCGGACTATTAAATTTGAGTTATGCCCTGGGAAAATTTGACAACGAACCAATCCGTCTTGATAACTCCAAGATTCATGTAAAAATTGTCACTAAATTCTGACCTTACGCAACCAATATTTATTTTTACATCATATAGATAGAAATGCCTTTCTTATTAACAAAGCATTAACCTTTTTTTTAAATTTTTATGTTAAAAACTTGGTATATTAACTTTTTATTAAGATTTTTGGCTCAAATTAATTCAAATAATTTATATAATGAAAACAAAGTTAAGTGGAATTATGACGCTTTTACTAGCGTTTGTAGTGCAAATTTCTTTTGCACAAGAAAGAACTATCACTGGTACGGTGTCGGATGAGTCCGGTCCTTTGCCAGGCGGTAGTGTTTTGATTGAAGGTACCACTTCTGGTACCGAAACTGATTTTGATGGTAATTATTCGATTGAAGCTAATAGCGGAGCAGTTCTTCGTTTTAGTTTTGTTGGTATGACTACTACAACAAAAACGGTTGGTGCAGAAAGCACAATCAATGTAACAATGGTCTCTGAAGACAATACTTTAGACGAGGTGGTAGTAACTGCCCTAGGTATTTCGAGAGAGAAAAAATCACTGGGATATGCAACTCAAGAAGTGGATGGAGAGCAGGTTCAGACAGTGAAGGATCCAAACTTTACAAATGCCTTACAAGGTAAAGTAGCTGGTTTGGCCGTAAAAAATAGTGGTACTATGGGTGGTTCTACGAATGTTGTTATTCGTGGTTTTTCATCTTTAACTGGAAACAACCAGGCCTTGTTCGTAGTTGATGGTGTTCCTATTAGTAACCAGATTGCTAACAATTCAGGTCTTGACAATGGTTATGGTGGTTACGATTATGGTAACAACGCAGCGGATATCAACCCTGATAACATCGAAAGTGTAAACGTTCTTAAAGGTGGTGCTGCAACAGCATTATACGGTTCGCAAGCAGCAAACGGTGTAATCGTTATTACTACGAAAAAAGGTAAGGACAGAGGTCCACAAGGAGGTATTGGTGTAACTATCAACTCTTCTGTTACTTTTAATACCGTGAATAAAGAAACAATGCCTAAGTATCAAACTGAATATGGTGCTGGTTATGGTGCTTATTATGGTGAAACTGGTTATTTCTATGATGTTGATTTCAACGGAGATGGAATTACTGAATTAGCTACACCTTCTGGAGAAGATGCTTCTTACGGTGGACAATTTGATGAGAATCTATTAGTTGTTCAGTGGCCAGAGTGGTATCCACAATTGGATACTAATTATGGAGAAGCTACTCCATATTTAGCTGGAGAAAATGATCCAACTACTTTTTACCAAACAGGTGTTCAAATGTTTAACACTGTTACTTTAAACGGTGGAAATGACAAAGGAACTTTTAACTTAGGTTATACAAACTTAAATCAGACTGGTATTTTACCTAACTCTGAAATCAAAAGACATAATGTTGATTTCTCCGCAAGTTACAAACTTACTGAGAAGTTAACTGCCAGTGCTGATGTTCACTATACTCAAAATAAAGGTTTAGGACGTTATGGAACAGGTTATGATGGAAGAAACGTAAACCAGTCATTCAGACAATGGTGGCAAGTAAACGTTGATGTTCAGGAGCAAAAAGACGCTTATTTTGCAACTAGAGAAAACATTACTTGGAACCCACACTATCCTACAGATTTAGGTCCTCATTACTTTGATAACCCATATTGGGAGCGTTATGAAAACTACCAGAACGATATCAGAAATCGTGTGAATGGTAATATCGCATTGACTTATCAAATTAATGACTACTGGAGTATTTTAGGTAGAGTTTCTCTTGATACGTATGGTACATTACAAGAAGAAAGAGTTGCTATTGGTAGTTTAGATGTTCCTGAATACAATAGATATGAAAATTCATATTTGAACAATAACTATGATTTAATGTTGAACTTCAACAAGCAGTTATCTGACAAATTTAACCTTAGAGCTGTAGCCGGGATAAATGTTTTAGCTGTTTCGTATAATTCAATTAATTCTGTTACAAATGGAGGATTGAATGTTCCTAGATTATATGCGTTGAGTAATACAAAAAATCCAATGGAAGCTCCAACGGAATATGCATATGACAGACAAACAAACGGTTATTATATCAATGCTTCTTTAGGATGGTCAAACACTTTATTCTTGGATGCATCATATAGATATGATATTAGTTCTACTCTTCCTCCAGAGGATAATGGTTATGGATACTACGGTGTTTCTGGTAGTTTCTTGTTTTCATCTTTATTGAATTCAAATACGATTTCTTTGGGTAAATTAAGAGCTGGTTATGCTGTTACTGGTAACAGTGCTCCTCCTCTAAGTGTTTATAACACATATGATTTACTTACGCCTGCTGGTGGTCAAGGTAATGCTTCTTTACCAGCAACCAACCAAAATCCAAACTTGAGAAATGAGACTTCTTATGAGACTGAAATTGGATTAGAAATGGCTTTCTGGAGAAACAGATTAGGTTTTGATCTTTCTGTTTATGATAAAATTTCTGAAGATTTAATTACGCCTGTATCGATTACTACTGCCACTGGTTTTGGAGCACAATGGCTAAATGCTGGTGAGGTTCAGAACAAAGGGGTTGAACTTAGCTTATGGGGTTCTCCTGTAAGAAATGACAATTTCGAATGGAGAGTTGATATCAACTGGGCGAAAAACGAAAGTGAAGTACTTTCTTTACCTCAAGGTTTAGACAACTTATTGTTAGCGAATACACAAGCTGTATCTATTAACGCAACTGTAGGTGAGCCTTATGGTACGATCCAAGGATCTGATTTTGTTTACACTGATGGACAAAGAACTATCAATAGTGGTGGTTACTATGTTAGAACTTCAAGTCAAACAAATATTCTTGGTAACTTCCAACCAGACTGGAAAGGTGGTATTAACAACCGTTTCACTTACAAGAATTTATCTTTTAGCTTCTTAATTGATATGCAAAAAGGTGGTCAGGTATTCTCTTTAGATACATGGTACGGTTACGGAACTGGTATTTACGATCAGTCTGTTGGTCTTAATGATAAAGGGAACCCAATTCGTGACGCTGTTGCTGACGGTGGAGGTAGATTGTTAGAAGGTGTACAAGCAGATGGTACTCCAAATACTGTTTACGGAAGAGGAGATTATTTTGGTAATGCTTTAGGATGGGCAAGAGCTCCACATGCATTACACGTTTATGATGCAGATTTCATCAAATTAAGAGAAATGTCTTTATCTTATAGATTAGGCTCAGAAGTTTTCAGAGGTAAGGTTCAGGCCATGACTTTTAGTGCAATCGGAAGAAACTTATGGATCATTGATAAGTCAATGCCATATTCAGATCCTGAAGCTGGTTTAACTGCTGGTAATGTTCAAGGTCATCAATCAGGTGCTTATCCTACAACAAAGGATGTTGGATTTAGTGTTAAAATCGAATTTTAAAAATGAAAAACATGAAAAAAATATTTTTATTAGCCTTATTGATGGTGATCACCTATTCGTGTGATGACTTTGAGGGCTGGAATGTGGATACTAAAAATCCAAGTGAGGTGCCGCCAGCATTTTTAATTACAGCGGCTCAGCAAGACATTTTCCAACAAATGGTTGGAATGAATGTGAATAGTAATAACTTTGGTATGATGTCTCAATTTTGGGGCCAAACTACGTACCAGGATGAAGCAATGTACTTATTCAGAGAAAGAGATTTCGGTGGAAGTTTTTGGACTAGACATTATTATCTTTTAGCTGATTTACAAGAAGCCGCTAAACTAATAACTGAAAACTCAGTTGAAGACGCTGCTGTTGTAAAGAATCAATTAGCGATGATTGACCTAATGATGGTTTACTCATGGTCAGTATTGGTTGATACGTTTGGTTATATTCCTTATACTGAAGCGTTACAAGGAAATGAAAATCTTGTTCCTGTGTATGACTCTGATGCTGCTATTTACGCTGATTTGTTCAACAGAATCAATACTGCTTTAAACTCTTTGGATGACACTGCATCTATGGGATCTATTGCAGATGGTGACTTAGTCTATAAAGGTGATGTTGCTGCTTGGGAGATGTTTGGAAATTCTTTAAAATTAAGAATGGCTTTACGTGTTGCTGATGTTGATGCCGGGACTTCAAAAACTATGGCTGAACAAGCTGCTGCTGGAGTATTTATGTCAAATGCCGATAACGCTGCATTTCCTTTTGAAATGACAACACCTAATACCAACCCTAACTGGGTAACTTTGGTACAGAGTGGTCGTACGGATTATATCATGACTGAGCAATTTGTAGATATGATTGTTCCTTTGAATGACCCAAGAACTATGGTTTACATGCAAGACAATGTGATTCCATACGTAGGTGGTGTTTATGGACAGAATTCATCATATGTAGATTTCTCTCACCTAGGGATTCCATGGCATACAGAAGATACTGAAGGTATCATCATCGATTACGCTGAAGTTTGTTTTATGTTAGCTGAAGCTAATGAAAGAGGTTATACTGTAGGTGGAGATGCTGAAACATGGTATGGATTAGGTATTGCTGCTTCTATGGAATACTGGACTGATGCTACTGCTGATGATCTTGCCGCTTATATGGCTCAGCCTTCAGTTGCATATGCTACTGCTGGAGATACTTGGAAAGAAGTAATTGGAAACCAAAAATACTTGGCCTTATACGGTAGAGGATTTGAAGCATGGAGTTCTTGGAGAATGTTAGATTTTCCAAATACATTTACACGTCCACCTGATAATCCAATTGCTGTACCAAGACGTATTTATTACCCAAACAACGAACCTCAGTTGAATGGTTCAAACTATGATGCTGCAGTTTCTGCAATGGGTGGTGATGAATTGGAAACTAAAGTTTTCTGGGACGTAACTGGACAAGGAAACTAAAACTTAATATATAATTTAGATTAGACACTTTTTATATGTTGATACCATCCCGCCAAAGGCGGGATGGTTTTTTTGTATACACCTATATACTGTACGGCTTTTCGCTATCCAAATTTATCTTACCTTCGCAGCATGGAAAAAGACATGACAAAAATCTTCGGTTTACGCGCTATTTTAGAGGCAATCGACTCAGGAAAAGAAATTGAAAAAGTATATGTTCAAAAAGAAATTCAAGGCTCTCTTGCAAAAGCCCTGCAACATAAGATCAATGAGCATCACATCTCCTATAGTTATGTCCCAGTTGAAAAACTGAACAAGTTGTCAAAATTTCAAAATCATCAGGGTGCAATCGCCAAAATTTCTTCTATCACATTTCAAGATCTGGATTCACTGTTAGAAGAACTCGATGACTCCAAAAGAGCTCCTTTGCTGTTACTCTTTGACCAAATCAGTGATGTTCGCAATTTAGGCGCAATGTTGAGAACTGCAGAGTGCACAGGAGTAGATGCTGTCATTCTTCCTTCTCATGGGAATGCTCCTATTAATGCTGATGCGATTAAAACCTCAGCTGGGGCAGCCTTTAAACTATCTATCTGTAAGGTAAATCATATTTTAGACGCCGTATATCAGTTAAAAGCACATGATATCCAGATCGTGTCAATAACGGAAAAAACAGATATATCCGTTTATGATATTGATTATACATCACCAACTGCAGTGATCATGGGGTCAGAAGACAAGGGGATTTCCAATTCTGTACTAAAGAACTCAGATCACAGAGGTAAATTACCATTATTGGGCGATATTGAGTCTCTAAACGTGTCTGTGGCATGTGGCGCCACATTATATGAAGTAGTGCGCCAGAGAGGGTTAAAATAAGCTTATGCAATCAATTCAGGTCTTTGTTCTGATTCAATTCCTGTTGATGTTGTCTTTCTTCAAATAACTGGTCAAATTCATCAGGTATATAGTTATCCTTTTCCCAGTCATACTTAAATTTCTGCGGACCTTCATTTCTGTAATAAATGGCAAATGCAATTCCTATCAGAAGACCAGACAAATGGCCTTCCCAAGAAATACTTTCTTTCACAGGCAATACATACCAGACCATACTCCCATATAAAAATATGACCATTAAAGAAACGGCAACCAGTTTATAATTTTTTCTGAGTACCCCACTTAAAAAAATAAAACTAAACAGCATGTAAATAATCCCGCTTGCTCCGATATGATACGAATTTCTTCCAATCATCCAGGTTAAAAGTCCGGTCAGCAAAGCTCCATATAAAAGCACTCTCCATGCAATTTCACGATAAAAGTAGAACAAGCTGAACATCAAGACAAACAAGGGAGCAGAGTTATGGTATAAGTGCTTTACATCCCCGTGGATAAACGGAGAAAGAAATACACCTCTTAAACCCAGCCAATGTCTGGGGTGAATTCCATAGGTGTTAAAATTATATCCAAATTTCACCTCATACCAGAAAACCAACCATATAAATAATACAAGATACAATGGCACTGCCAATATCCAGGTAGAAAATGTAAACTCTTTTTGACTCATGTTATGGAGGTTCTGAAAGCTAAAATACAATAATCTTCAAGTATAATAAACCCTCTGGGCAGGTCATTAGAAAATCAATCCAAAGATGTGAAAATCTTTGATTTTAGTTTACTTTTACAATATGAATCAACCCCTGGCAGAAAGAATCAGACCTCATCGTCTTGAAGATTATGTAAGTCAACAACATTTAGTTGGCGATTATGGCGCACTCACATCTCATATTAAAAATGGTTTGATTCCATCGTTGATTTTATGGGGCCCTCCCGGAACTGGTAAAACCACCCTGGCAAATATCATCGCAAAGGAATCCGGAAGACCATTTTATTCGTTGAGTGCCATCAATTCTGGAGTCAAAGACGTTAGGGATATCATCGAAAAAGCAAAATCTTCAGGAGGATTATTTACCGCTAAAAACCCCATATTATTCATAGATGAAATTCACCGCTTTAGTAAATCTCAGCAAGATTCTTTACTGGGTGCTGTTGAAAAAGGCTGGGTTACCCTTATAGGAGCCACCACTGAAAATCCAAGTTTTGAAGTAATCCCTGCCCTTCTGTCAAGATGCCAGATCTATATTTTAAATGCCTTCGATAAAGATGATTTGATTTCGTTGTTACAGCGTGCTATCAATGAGGATGACTTTATTTCTAAAAAATCTGTAGAACTCATTGAAACGGAGGCCTTACTGCAATTATCCGGTGGTGATGCCAGAAAATTATTGAATATTTTCGAGTTGGTTGTGAATTCTCAATCAGGCCCTGTAAAAATTACCAACAACTTAGTTTTAAGCAAGGTACAAAAGAATACCGTTCGCTACGACAAAACAGGAGAACAACACTATGACATTATTTCTGCCTTTATCAAATCTATTCGGGGAAGTGATCCCAATGCTGCCGTCTACTGGCTCGCCAGAATGATTGAGGGAGGTGAAGATGTCAAATTTATTGCCCGCAGATTATTGATTCTTGCCTCTGAGGATATTGGTAATGCAAACCCTACAGCCCTCATCTTAGCAAACAATACATTTCAGGCAGTATCAGTGGTAGGGAATCCTGAAAGTAGAATTATTTTGAGTCAATGTGCAGTATATCTCGCCAATTCTACTAAAAGCAACGCTTCCTATCTCGCCATTAACAAGGCCCTGCAAACTGTGAAGTCTACGGGAGACCTCTCTATTCCCCTGCATCTAAGAAATGCTCCGACAAAGTTGATGAAGGAACTCGATTATGGTAAAGACTATAAATATTCCCATGATTTTCCGTTAAATTTTGCTGAGCAAGAATTTATGCCCGATGCGCTGAGCAATCAGAAATTCTATGAACCTGGCAACAACCCGCGTGAAAACCAATTTAGAGAATTTCTCAAAAAACGATGGAAATCAAAATACGATTATTGAAAATCGCTTATTTTATCTCTGAAAAAGTTAAGGTGTTTAAGGTTCCATTCTGATACACATCTATTTTTAAATTTCCCTGTTCATCAAAATAAGCTGTAGTTTCTTCTATACCGTCCATAGGCTTCTTCCAGGAGACTTTGAATACATTTGGTAGTGATGATTTTTTAAAGGTCCCTATTAATTCCCCCGGCTTGTAATTTTTATTTTTGCTTTGACTCACATACGCCTGCAGTTGTGCACCTTGATCCACTAATAAAAAAGAGACATTTTCATTCTGAAAGGCCCTGGCCACATTTCCTGACATAACAGGTTCAGTTTCAGGACTTTCTTCTGTAACAGCTTTGTTTTCGGCCTCTACTGGGCTCTTATCTTCTGCTGTAGTATCTTTGGTCATGACAGGAATTACCACAACCGGAGCCTTCGTAGTCGTACCAGACATCGATTTCTCTTCCCCCTTTAATTCCTTAGTCACAGCCTCTTCTTGAACCACCTGCTCTTCTTGCTCATCCGATTTTTCTGTGCTTAGCGCTGCTGTTCCTATTACTGATGTCTCAACCTGATTGGTTGATGTACTTTCTTTGGGCTGCGACGAAGTATTAAAGGTGTTTGGCTGATAGCTATAATTTAATTCTTGAATTGAAACAAAACTTTTCTTTAAAGCATCCAAATAGGTTTTGTCAAACTCTTTGATCTTGCTTCTCCCCTCCTGACACCTAAACACCTCTTTTCCAGCACAATTCTCCAAAACCAGATACAGTTTTGTGGTGAAGCTACTTGATTTATCCAATACGTTCGCTCTTAGCGCCAGGCAAGGATCTGCAACTAAATCTTCCGGAAAATCTGCATCATTATAAAAGACCTCAAATCCTTCTTCGGCAAATAAATGTCTTGTGTACGAATTAACCCTGTATTGATTCTCTTTTTTTAAGAAATCATATTGTTTAGGTACGATGATATATTTATAAGGATTCAGTTCATTCTGTGCATATATATTTCCCAGGAAAAAAGTGACGATGATAAGAATCAAAAAGTGCTTTAAATTCATGCTTCTGACTATTTAAATATAAAATTCATTCCAAACTGTACCGACTGGTAATTACTGTCTTTTAAAGAAGCTAAAGCTACTAAATTATCTGCTGTTGCATAAAAATTAAAGCTCTTAATGTGCGTAGAGAGACCAAAACCTATATTGTAATAAGAGAATTTATCGACTGTATAGGTGGCCTTTAAAGAAAAGTGCTTATTTAATTCCCTGGAATAAAAACCTGTCACCGCCCACAAGGGATATTTGGGTCTGAATTCTGTAAAAACCTGCATTCCAAATGTACTTAGAAGATAATCACTCGACAGGTTAGCTCTTACATTTCTAAATGCCTGAGGATCAAGTTTTACTTTTCTTTTTCTGTCATAACGAAATGCAGCATTCAGCTTAGGTGATCTGAAATATGAGAAACCTTCCTCTCCTGTAAGCAATGGCAACTCATCAGATAAATATTTCTCCTGCCAATAATTTAATTCATCTCCTGCCGGATCATAGTACTCATCAGAGGCTATAATAGCATCTTCAAATTCAACGGTAGTCAATTTATGCTGAAAAGATAAAACGCCAATATCCAAAATACTCCCCGAAAAACTCAATTCCTCCGTATGTTGGTAGTTAAAACCCATATCAATGGCTGCCCCCATATTACCGTTGACAAAAAACAAGCCACTTATCAATTCAGCGGTTGTTCCTATATCACCCGTCAGATCAAAGGGATCCAGCATTCCAGAAGTATTTAGCCGCACATTGATATTCTCATAATTATGAAGGTAAGGTTCACTTGAAAGAGGGTCGAGGCCTAAATAATAGGTCCCAGAATTAGTTGACGTCTCAAGCCCAATCGAACCAGATAATAGTTTTAACCTTCCGCCGATATTGAATTTTTCATTCACTTTTTTACTAATCCCAACATGAAACACCCCAACAAGTTCAAATACTGTATTCACATGATCAGCTGTATAGTTTTCATTAAATTCAGGAACCCCATTCTGGTCCTGATCGTCTCCATAGAAAAAAAGATCGCCAAAATCTTCAGGATAACTTGAAAAACCATCGGTATGCTGATACATGCCAAAACTCAAATAATAAGTAGGGTTTTTTAGACGAAATCCGGCATTAAGTAATTCGATCTGCTGATGAAAAAGAAACACTTCATCATCCTTTAAGCCTAAATCATGCAAATTTCGAACAACATCTCCTTCACTGTCGGCTCCTTCAGTTAAATTATGATAGGTGACATCCCTACTCGAAGAACCAGCGATGGCATATACATTTGATAATAAAGGCACTCCAATATGCCTGTCATAATCAACAACAGCTCCGGGATTCAATAACATGGTTTGTGGCAATTGATCAAAATCATATAAAATCTGCATGTTCTGGGAAGTGGCACTTACACATAGCAAGAACAGTGATACGTATGTAAAGCATGTTTTGATCATGAGGGGAAATCTAGCAATCTGGTTCACAACAATGACTAAATATACAGTAATTTTCTCAAATTGTTAGTTTGCAATTTCTTACAAGAAGTTCTTCAATTCCATCAGATTTTCAACACTATTCACCTCTTCAGTGGCCAATTCACCATTAAACTTGCAAAAAATCACATGCATCCCCATGTTCTTGGCACCTAAAATATCAGCTTCAAAGTTATCGCCAATCATCATACTTTCATGGTTAGAAGCATTTGTGATGTCCATGGCGTATCGAAAAATCTTTGGGTTTGGTTTTTTTACGCCTACTTTTTCAGAGGTAATGATCTCATTGAAATAAGGCAATAAATTCGAATTCTTCAATTTTCTGTTCTGCACTTCTTCAAAACCATTTGTAATGATGTGCATCTTATATTTAGAACCCAAATAATCCAATACCGGAATTGCATTTTCAAATAAATCATTATGATCTGCTAAATATCTAATATATTCTTCTGATAAGAGGTGAATAAGTTCATCAGTATATTCAAAGTTAATAGAACTAAAGGTTTCCTTTAATCGTCCATACCGCAGGTCTGCCTTGCTTACCTTATCTTCTCTGAAAAGCTTCCAGTATTGATGGTTGATAGGCTTGTACACTTCAATAAATCTGTCAAAGTTTATATTGAGCCTATTTCTTTTAAAAATATAGGCAAAGGTTTTCTTTGAATTACTTTCAAAGTCCCATAAGGTATGGTCAAGATCGAAAAATATATGTTTAATCGCCATGTAATTCTAATTAGTCGGAATTTTTAATGTGATAATAGAATTTCTAAAAATAATGAAATACATCGACAAAAATATGATACCCATTGTGATTCGCAGCAGCAGTTCAAGATCTACTAATGAATCAATTGTTTGATACACCAGCCATTGAAACACTAACACGCCCAGGATTTTAATGCTTTCACCTTTCCATTTTCTCGGTAACCTATATATGTAATTATCGCTCCTCATAAGAAATATTAACATAAACACATAGGATATCAATGTTGAACGTGCTGCCCATTCGTAGCCATAATTAGGCACTAAAAGAAGATTTAAGGCTATGTTCAAGCCTGCCGTTAGCAAGGCAATACTTCCCAGTCTTTTAAGCCGATTCGAAAATTTTAGTCTCAATTCAAAAAAATTAGAAAATCCATGTAAAAAGGTGGCTGTAAAGATAAAAGGCATGATCAGATAGGCTTCTCTGAAAGCTGCCCCTAATAAGAGCTCAGCTACTTCTTTTGAAAACATCGATAAATAGAATACAACAGGAACACCTAATAACAAAAATGGATACATATAGGCCAACATATTCGTTTCAGCCGTTTTAAAATCCGTTTCTAATTTGGCAATTAATTTTGGTTGAATCGTATTAAAATACACGGTTATCAATGCCAATAAAGATAACTGAGCGATTTTCGACACCTGATCATAGATTCCGACTTCTTCTAGACTGTGATACCAAAGGATGATATATCTGTCGCTGTATGCAATACTCAACAGACTTAAGTTTAAAATCAAACCAACACCACCATATGTCAGCATTTGTCTTACTACTTTTATGTTGACCTCATGCATTCCTATAGAAACGCGATTGGGGTTTAGTGCAGTTAGCAACAATACCGAAAGAAAATCTATGACGGCCAAACTGCTTACCAAAGCAGCGATATTGGCATTATATTGAAACACCATCACCAAGGCAAGAACCAAGCCTGCAATTGCTTTAAGTCCATGAAAAAAAGTGTAAAAAGCTGACCTGCCATAGAGTCTTAAAACAACCATGTAGGCCAAAAATAACTGATTGAAAATAAGTTGCAAGAAAGAAAACAGAATTAGATGTTTGACTAATTCGGTATTGGAAATCAACATCCAACCAAGAGAAAAAAAAGTCAAAAAGCAACATGATATTAAAAACAGGACTAAGAGATTACTATACAGCACCTTCAATTCTCCTGCCTCTCTGTACCTGGCAAAATAACGCCAAAGGCAAGAATTAATCCAGGAAAAAAGAATCATTCCCAAAAATACATAGGTGATACTTACAATTCCGAGCTCCCCGTATGAAGTTTTATCAAAATGCCTTGTGAAAATTGGAGTCTTAATAAAACCGAGCCCCATCGGTACCAACGAACCGATAAAATACCACAGAAAATCATTTTTAAAAACGGAAGAATTGGAAGTTTTATTCTCTTTCATCTAATTTCGTTTTATAATGATGCAATAATTTCTCAAACTCAAACTCCCATCTGTATGTTGATTCCGCAGCTGCCTTGCCGTTTATACTGTATTGCTGGTAGATTTTTTTATCTGTTAAAAGCCTCACGATGGCATCTTCAATTTCACCTGTGTCGTCAGGGTTGACAAGTATACCGCATGACTCCTTTTCTACATAGTCCTTCATATGACCAAAATTACTTGCGATTATTGGCAAACCATGGGCCATATATTCGAATAGTTTTATGGGCATACTCAATTCGAAGGTCTCTACTTTTTTTAGCAAGGCCAATCCAATCTTACTTCTTTCATAAAAGCCCGAAACTTCTGTATATGGAACAGCATCGTGCAATTCAACCTGATCCCTTAACCCAGATACATTTATAATCTGCTGCAATTCTTCTTTCAAGGATGGTGGATAATAATTTCCGATAAATATGGCAGAAATATCCTTTAAAACAGCTTTTGCACCGACAATGCCTTTAACCATCTCTTTGGCACCCCTCAGCTCAGTGATAGCACCACAATAGATCAAATCATATTGCTTGTGTTTTATCTCACTCTGATCCCCTTTTACGATGTCATCCACATAGTTATACAGAACGATCGACTTCTCCTCCCCTATCTTACCAGCAAAATTTCGTCTAACATTGTCTTCATTGGCGATCACCAAATCATAAGCCAAGGCCTGTCTTTTTTCCCAGCGATCAACCCAAGATGCAAATATAGACACTATAAACGGGATCTTGCTTTTAACATAGGATCTGTAATCTTCAGCATAGGGTTCTCTCGCATCATAAATCACCAGAGGTTTGTGTTTTAATTTCTTTAAGGCTGGTCCGAGTCTGTTCATCCATAAATCATGAAAATGATAAATATCTGCTTTCAAACTGCTGGCATGATGAAATAAGTGCCTATAATTATTATTGGGGTTTAATCTCTTGAATATAAAATTGATGAATCTGTTATTGAAGAAGGTCTTTAGCCTAAACATTTTATAATGGACCCCTTCACTTGTCTTACCTTCTTTGTCAGACGGCCCAATCAGAATATAATGAACCTCAAAGCCCTCTTTTACCATTGGCACAGCCATTTTCCAATATATTCTGTCATCATAAAGGTCATGACGATCGGCCAAATAACAAATAATCGTTTTTCGAGTCATCATCCAAAAGGTCGTTTTCTGAAATAACTGTAAAACTCAGGTGATGCCCCAAAACTTCTGTAAAAATTTTCTACCCCTGGCAGCATGGATCCTTCAAAATCAAGGTCCATTTTACGCTTTTGAAATTCTTTAATTAACTCGTAGACCATAAGGGATGGAATATCAAGTTTTTTGGCCTTCTCATTAGCAAAAGGTACCAAATACGTTATCCGCTTGGTATCCTTGAGCCAAATTAATCCCGCAATAAATTCATCCCTGAGAAAAACATTCCAAACATTCACCTGATCATTATCCAAACAACAAAGCTTTACCAACTGTTCAAAAGCCTCATCAGAGACTGAATATGACGTATGCATTTTTTTATAATTTTTTAAAAAAACCGTCGCGTCACCCTGTTTATCCAGCAGGCAATCTTGAAACCCATTTTTTATGCTCCTTTTTCGATTTTTATTAAACCCGAGTGCAATTTCATCGAGTTCATCCTCCAGTGAAAGAAGGTAATTCTTTCTTGAACTGACATCAGTGCCAGAAATCGTATTGGCAGCATTGAATTGATAATCGATCCATTGGATTCTTCCAGGAATACCGGCGATAAATCCTCTTATCATATCTTCATCAACGATCGATGGGCTGAACAAACCTAATTGCTGGGTCCAGGGAGGCATATAGATATAGGATATGCCATATTTCTTTTTATTTGGAAGTGGCATCACAATTTCATAATCTCCCTTAATGATAACATCCCAACGATCACAGACGCAATCCAGGTACCAGCTATAAGCATAGATTCTATGGCCGATTGAATTTTCAATACACCGGTCATACTTTATCCTGTCAATATCCTTTGCTAAAACAAATCGGATCATGATTTTTCCTTAACTTATAACACCTTGCTCAGCTCTGCAAGCAAGCTCTCATAGACCTTTCCCCAGCCTCTCCATCTGCCAGTTCCTCCCACTGATTCGTTGTGAAAAATTGTAATAAAGGTACCATCAACTTTTCTGATCTCTTTGGCCAGTCTCATCATCGTGTTAAAGGCTTTTTTAGGTGTGAAATTTAAATAGTCCTTCAAAGTGACATCCATAGCCGCAAAAGGAAACACTTTTAACGGAGTTTGAATTTCAAAATCCAAATCGTAGAAGTAAAAAGGGGTACAGGTACTTGCTCTAAATCCATAATGTGAAGCGTAACCCATGGAGTATTCTTCTGAAATTTCGAGATCTACCAGATGCTGATAGGTTTCAGGTACTTCAATTCGTAAAAAATGCTGACGTGATCTTTTAATTGGAAAATTCACAATGCCCTCCAGAATTTCTTTCTCTTTTTTAATTTTCAATTCATTCTTCATACTAAAATATGAGGGATGAACTCCAACCTTGGCATAGTCGGCAATGTCTTTTATCAGCAATTTATAACTCGTATTACCCGGTGAGATATTCTTATCAAAAGTACTGTATTCACCCAGTAAAAAGAAAAATATAGTTCTTATGCCGTATTTCTTTTTCATCGACAGTAATCGCTTATACATATCATATGGGTCTCTGCGAATGTTGAATATCACTAAAAAGCGCATCCAAATATGCTGAATATTGAATTGAGTCAGGTCCTTGAGGATTCCGCCTACACTTCTGGTAAACCCTTTGTGCTTATACTGATAAGCATTATCAATATCAATGGTAGAAATATAATTGAACTTTCTCACCTTCTCTTTGTTCTCAATCTTGATACTTTCAAAATGCTGCCCCAGGACTTCTCTAAATTTATAGGCCCAGACATCTATCATTGGTCTGTCTAAAAACTTGTGCTGATAGGCCAAACTTTCAGATGCCGGAAATCTTTCATATTGGTCTTTTACATGAGGTAGGTATTCTTCATACCTACTCAACAAATAAAAACTGGCTGCAAAAATATCACAGGGTACTTCAGCTGAAAAATTCGTTTGAAAAAAACAAGGTTCGTTTTCCCATTGCACCATATTGATGTCGAGATAATCAATTCCCTGATTAAATAGCAAATCGTTGCTCTTGACAAATAATTCACTCCCCAAAGCCTGTTTGGTATATGAAAACTTTGGTCCGTCATGTCCTATAAACTCCTCTATCTTATTGGTAAAACTCACTTCAATAGACAGGGTACGCACAAAAACATGTCTAAAAATATAGGTAAGACGGGGAGTTATTTTATGAGTATAAACTAGGAGCATGTTTGGATCGTTTGACAAGCCAAATGTAAACTATAAAAAGCGTTTTATGAAATCTCTTTTCCAAAACAAAAAACCATGAGTCCTTCTATTGGCTCTTGTATTTTCAAAGAATGCCCTGATCTGCAAAACTATAAAATGACAGATCTGAAATAATCACATGATCAAGCACTTTAATATCTAACAGGCCGGCAGCTTTCACAACCTTATGGGTCAACAACTTATCAGACTGGCTTGGAATCAAATTCCCGGAAGGGTGGTTGTGGCAAAGTATAATACTGGTCGCCCCAAATTCAAGTGCTTTTTTAAAAATCAGTCTAATATCTACCAGTGTCGCTGTAATACCACCAACACTTAAACACCACTTAAACGTTAATTTATTGGCATTGTTTAGCAATAACACCCAAAATTCTTCATGTTCAAGACTTCCTACAAGAGGGCACATGAGCTCGTAAACCGTAGCTGAACTCAAGACCTTTTCCTTTTCAACATTCTTTTCGTGGAATTGTCTTTTCCCAATTTCCATGGCAGCTAAAATCGTCAAGGCTTTTACTTTCCCTATTCCTTTAAATTTTATCAAGTGATGGACATTAAATTTTGACAAGTCAATCAGTTTACCTTTGGCTTCTTTAAGAATTCTTCTGGATATCATAAGGGCCGTTTCGTTTTGGCTGCCTGAGCCAATAATAATGGAGAGTAATTCAGCATTAGTCATCGCTGAACTGCCCTTTATAAATAGTTTTTCTCTGGGTTGCTCTTCCTTCTCCCAATCCTTAATGATCATTTGCTTTTATACTTTGTTGATTTATTAGTGCAAAGATCAACCCATAGATATAAAAGAAAAATAATACCTTTGTATCATCAGTAAGGTGAGGTTTTAGATGTTCAATCATTTTACAGAAATGTTCAATTAATTGGATTAAAATGAAAATAATTATAGCCGGGGCCGGCGAAGTAGGATTTCACTTGTCTAAGCTGCTTTCTTACGAATCGCATGAGATCATCCTTATTGATCAGGACAAAGATCGATTACTTTATGCCGATTCCAAACTTGACATCAAGACCCTTCAGGAAGACGCCACCTCTATTCAGGCGCTTAAAGATGCCAACATAGAATCATCTGATTTATTTATTGCCGTAACCTCTTCTGAAACGACTAATATTACCGCCTGTGTTATTTCTAAAAAACTGGGCGCAAAAAAAACGATTGCAAGAATTAGCAACTCTGAATTTACGGATAAGAAAAATTCCATTGATTTTTCAGAATTGGGTATAGATGAATTGATTTCTACCGAAGAATTGGCCACCAATGAGATCAAATTATTACTCGAAAAAGCAACCTTTAATGAAACTCATGAGTTTGAAGAAGGCAAATTGACCATGGTTGCGATGACCATTTCAAAATCTGCCCCCTTTGTAGGAAAAACCGTGATGGAGGCTGCTAATATTTATGCCGGAATCAATTTTATGCCTGTGGCAATAAAAAGAAAAAACTCTTCTGAAACAATTATTCCCAGAGGAAATACGGTATTTGAGGTAGGCGATCAACTATACTTTATTACCCTTGAAAAAGGAGTGGAAGAGCTCAACAGACTATCCGCTGTAAAGAATAAGCCCATTAAAAATGTGTTGATTTTAGGAGGTAGTAAAATTGGAGCTAAAACAGCCAGAGATCTCTGCGGTAAAAATTTAAATATCAAATTAATTGAATACAAGAAAAAAAGAGCCATTGAGCTGGCTGATGATTTACCGAATGCGCTGATCATTTACGGAGACGGAAGAGATGTTGAATTACTGGAAGAAGAAAACGTATCTGAAATGGATGCCGTCGTTGCAGTCACAGGAAGGTCAGAAACAAACATCATGTCTTGTCTGGTTGCCAAATCCAAAGGAGTTCCAAGAACCGTGGCCCTTGTTCAAAATGTAGATTATTTTAGTTTGAGTAAAAATATTGGCATCGATACCCTGATTAATAAAAAACTACTGGCTGCAAATAGCATATTCAGGTATATTAGAAAAGGGGATGTTCTGGAAATGACGATTCTCAATGATGTAAATGCAGAAATTCTGGAGTTTAATGCTCCTAAGGACTCCAAAATCACGAAAAAAAGCATCAGGGATCTAAAATTTCCAAGAAACGCCATCATTGGAGGAGTTATTAGAAACAATACAGGTATGATTCCCCTGGGAGATTTCCAGATTCAAGAGAATGATAAAGTGGTGGTTTGTTGTTTCCCAAAAACCATATCAAAAGTTGAGAAATTCTTTAATTGATCATTAAATGAAAAAATTCAATTTTAAGATCATCCTTCAACTCATGGGAATATTACTCCTTTTCAATGGAGGTTTTATGCTGGTTTCAGGACTTGTTAGCTGGTATTTTGACGATGGTGCCATGAAAGGCATATTATTATCGGGAGGAATTACCATAGTGACTGGTCTGGTTTTAAGATTTATTACCAAAGGATTTGAGAAAAAAATCAAAAAACGTGAGGGCTATCTGGTGGTCACCTTGGGATGGGTTACTATGTCGTTGTCAGGAGCACTGCCATATATACTGTCAGGAGCAATACCTTCATTTACCGATGCTTTTTTTGAAACCATGTCGGGATATACAACAACAGGTGCGTCCATCATGAACGACATAGAGATCATGCCTCAAAGTATCTTGTTCTGGAGAAGTACAACTCACTGGATTGGAGGTATGGGAATCATCGTGCTGGCCATTGCCATTCTCCCATTATTAGGTATTGGAGGAATGCAAATGTTTGCAGCCGAGGCTCCAGGGCCTTCAGCGGATAAATTACATCCAAGAATTACGGATACTGCCAAAAGATTGTGGTTTTTATATTTCGGTTTAACACTGACAGAGGCCGTACTGCTGAAATTGGCGGGCATGGGTTATTTTGATGCTATCAATCATGCGATGAGTACCTTATCAACAGGTGGATTTTCTACTAAAAATGCCAGTATTGCCTATTGGAACGATCAGCCATTAATTCAATATATCATTATCTTTTTTATGTTCGTAGCCGGTACTAATTTTGTACTTAGCTATTATGCGGTTAAAGGAGATTTTTCAAAATATCGTAAAAACGAAGAGTTCAGGTATTATTTTGGAAGTATCATAGCACTTACTGTGATTGCATCTTTGGTCATCTATTTTTATGCCAAGGTTTCTATCGAACCAACTGCGATTCAAGCCATTGCTCATCCGCAAATTTTTGGACCTTTCGAAAGTGCCTTTAGGCATGCCTTATTTCAAGTGCTGGCTGTGATCACAACAACGGGTTTTGTCTCTGCAGATTTCACTATTTGGACGCCTTTTTTAACCGTGATGTTTTTTATTATGATGTTTCTAGGTGCCTCAGCGGGATCAACTGCGGGTGGTGTGAAATATATGCGACATATTATCATGATCAAAAACGGTTTTTTAGAATTTAAAAGGAGTCTTCACCCCAACGGGATCGTTCCTGTTCGATACAATGAAAAAACAGTGACCAGAGGCATCGTGTTTAATATCATGGCCTTTTTTATTCTCTACCTGATCATTTTTGTCATTGGATCACTTGTTTTCAGTTTTATGGGCATCGATTTTATGACCGCAGTAGGTGCAGCAGCCTCATCATTAGGAAATGTTGGCCCGGCCTTTGGAGACTTAAGCCCCGTAAATAATTACGCTAGCCTCCCTCCTTTTGGAAAATGGTGGTCGGCTCTTTTAATGCTTTTTGGACGACTTGAATTATTTACAGTATTGATAATTTTCACTCCCTATTTTTGGAGAAACAGCTAAGCACCATATTCATTTAGACATTTTTTTTTGAATCTTTCAATTTGAGTCTTCGTTGAGCTTAGGTTTATTTTGTAAAATCAGTAACTTGCAGCCCAGAAATAATATATCTATGAAGATTGTCAAGCCCTATATCCCTAAGCATAAAATCCGTATTGTTACTGCAGCTTCACTATTTGATGGTCATGATGCAGCTATTAATATAATGCGCCGCATTATTCAGGCAACTGGAGTTGAAGTTATACATCTGGGACATGACAGAAGTGTTGAGGAAGTTGTAAATACGGCGATTCAGGAAGACGCAAATGCCATTGCCATGACCTCCTACCAGGGCGGGCATAATGAATATTTCAAATACATGTATGATCTACTACAGGAAAAAGGAGGATCTCATATTAGAATATTTGGAGGTGGAGGCGGTGTGATCCTGCCAAAAGAGATAGAAGAACTTATGGCCTATGGAATCACCAGAATTTATTCTCCCGATGATGGCAGACAAATGGGGCTGCAGGGAATGATCAATGACATGATTCAAAAATGTGACTTTGACCCCTCTGAATTACCTGATAATTCTGATGACCTGGTCGCAGATATTAAAAATAACAGAAGTCCTGTCATCGCCAGAATGATCTCCTTGGCAGAAAACCAACCTGAAGTTTTTGAACAAAAATTCAAAAAACTAGCCACTGTTCCACACACTACCCCAGTTTTAGGAATTACCGGAACCGGAGGTGCAGGAAAATCATCGCTGGTTGATGAATTAGTGAGAAGGTTTTTATCTGATTTTTCAGAAAAAAATATTGGTATTATTTCAGTAGACCCGTCTAAAAGAAAAACAGGCGGTGCACTTTTAGGAGATAGAATCAGGATGAATTCTGTCAACAATAACAGGGTATATATGCGTTCTCTTGCCACTCGACAATCCAATCTTGCCTTATCTAAGCATGTGAACGAGGCTGTAAACATTCTAAAGGCCGCCTCATTTGATCTAATTATCTTAGAAACCTCAGGCATTGGGCAATCTGACACTGAGATTCTTGATCATTCAGATGTCTCCTTATATGTCATGACTCCAGAATATGGGGCCGCCACTCAACTGGAGAAAATTGACATGCTTGATTTTGCCAATTTGATAGCCCTTAATAAATTCGATAAGAAAGGTGGCTTAGATGCATTACGAGATGTAAAAAAGCAATTCCAACGCAATCAGCAACTATGGGAAGAACCGGTAGAAAACATGCCGGTTTTCGGAACCATTGCTTCTCAGTTTAATGATCCTGGAACCAACAATTTATACAAAAGTATCATCGATAAACTCGATGAAATCACTGAAAACTCTTTTCAGTCTTCGATGAGATCGAGCTCAGACCTGAGTGAAAAACAGTTTATCATCCCTCCAAAAAGGGTCCGCTATCTTTCAGAAATAGCCGATATAAATACCAATTACGCAAACTGGGTGAAAGACCAGAGCAAAATCGCACAGAAACTATACGGCTTGTTTTTGACAATTCAGCATCTCGTAGACGGTGAAATAGAGCTTGACAGCAACGGACTACAGTGTACTGAGATGGGGAAATCAACCGATGAGGAAACGGATGAACTGAGGAACTATCTGCTCGAAGAATTCGCTCGTATAAAAATGAATTTGACTGCCCATAATTGGGAACATATCATTGGACTGGAAGCGAAAAAGCAGGCCTATAAAGACGATATTTTCAAATTTAAGGTTAGAGACAAGACCATCGAGATAAAAACACATGTAACCTCTCTATCTCATTTGAAAATTCCTAAGATTTCTGTGCCCAAATATGAAGCCTGGGGTGATTTACTTCAATGGGTATTGCAAGAAAATGTTCCTGGTGAATTCCCGTTCACTGCCGGCATCTATCCCTTTAAAAGAACTGGTGAAGATCCTACCCGGATGTTTGCAGGAGAAGGAGGTCCTGAAAGAACCAACCGGAGATTTCATTATGTAAGTTTAAATGCCCCAGCGAAAAGACTGTCTACAGCCTTTGACTCTGTGACACTATACGGAAATGACCCAGATCAGAGACCAGACATTTATGGAAAAATCGGTAATGCGGGTGTATCGGTGTGCTGCCTGGATGATGCTAAAAAGTTATATTCAGGATTTGAATTAACCAATCCATTGACTTCGGTTTCCATGACGATTAACGGACCAGCACCGATGCTTTTAGGGTTCTTTATGAATACAGCCGTTGATCAGGAATGCGAAAAATACATTAAGGAACATGGGCTCGAAAAAGAGATTGAGTCAAAGATTCACACTATATATACTAAAAAAGGAACTGAAAGACCACGCTATCAGGGTGAGCTGCCAGAAGGCAACAACGGACTCGGACTCATGTTACTGGGAGTCAGTGGAAATGAAGTACTGCCAGAGGATGTCTATGAAAAAATAAAAAAAGAAACCTTATCAAAAGTAAGGGGAACAGTTCAAGCTGATATTTTAAAAGAAGACCAGGCTCAAAACACCTGCATTTTTTCAACTGAATTCGCCTTGAAAATGATGGGAGATGTTCAAGAGTATTTCACCAATAATGCGATTCGAAACTTCTATTCAGTTTCAATTTCAGGCTATCATATTGCAGAAGCAGGTGCCAACCCGATATCGCAGCTGGCCTTTACTCTTTCAAACGGCTTTACCTATGTTGAATACTATTTAAGTCGAGGCATGGATATCAATAAATTTGGCCCGAACCTATCTTTTTTCTTTTCTAACGGAACAGACCCTGAATATGCCGTCATAGGACGTGTTGCCAGAAGAATATGGGCCAAGGCCATGAAGCTAAAATACGGGGCCAATGAAAGAGCGCAAATGTTGAAATACCACATTCAAACCTCGGGCAGGTCACTGCATGCCCAGGAAATTGATTTTAACGATATCCGTACCACCTTACAGGCCTTGTATGCCATTTATGACAACTGCAACTCATTGCATACCAATGCATATGATG
>CAYQPI010000047.1:0-17805 GCA_964419405.1 uncultured Flavobacteriaceae bacterium | reverse complement strand
CAAATGTTGAAATACCACATTCAAACCTCGGGCAGGTCACTTCATGCACAGGAAATTGATTTTAACGATATAAGAACTACTTTACAGGCGCTTTATGCCATCTATGATAATTGCAATTCATTGCATACCAATGCCTATGATGAGGCCATTACAACACCTACTGAAGAATCTGTCAGAAGAGCCATGGCGATTCAATTGATCATTAATAAGGAATTAGGACTTGCCAAAAATGAAAATCCCATACAGGGATCTTTTATCATTGAAGAATTAACCGATTTGGTAGAAGAGGCTGTTTATGCAGAATTTGATAAAATAACAGAAAGAGGCGGAGTTCTTGGTGCCATGGAAACCATGTACCAGCGTGGAAAAATACAGGAAGAAAGCCTTTATTATGAAGAGTTAAAACACAATGCTCAAATCGAAATTATTGGTGTAAACACCTTTTTAAACAGCAAAGGTTCGCCAACAGTGTTACCACAGGAGGTGATCAGAGCTACAGAAACAGAGAAACAATATCAAATCAACGTAATTGACAACCTGCACAATGGAAATATAGAGGAGGCTGAAAGGCAACTTGCTACCTTGAAAGAAGCTGCCATTCAAAATAAAAATATATTTGAGCAATTAATGGAGGCAACAAAAGTCTGCACGCTAGGGCAGATAACTGATGCTCTTTTTGAAGTTGGCGGACAATACAGACGAAATATGTAAGTTTTCGGGATGATCCCAGGCTGACTGCAACAAGCAGATTAAGTTCTAATAAAGTTGTAGTTTTAACGAAATAATCAAAAATTCAATGAAAAGATCTTATCTTTCGCTGGTAGTTATCACACTCAGCATTTTTACGTTCTCATCCTGCAATACTAAACTTCAACAAGAATCATCAAAAGTTGAAGAAAAAAACGATTATGTTCAGCATCATTTTAATAAAAGTGAAGTCAGCATTGAAATGCGTGATGGGGTGAAATTACATACCACTGTTTATTCTCCCAAGGACGAATCAAAAACCTATCCTATTTTATTAAAAAGGACGCCTTATAGTTGTAGGCCTTATGGAGCCAATGAATTTCCTTCTACCATTGGACCAAATAAGTATCTAATGGAGGACGGGTATATCGTGGTCTATCAGGATGTAAGAGGTCGATGGATGAGCGAGGGTACCTATGATAATATGAGGGCCTATATTCCTAACAAAACATCAGATCAGCAAATTGACGAAAGTACAGACACCTATGACACCATAGAATGGTTGGTAACTAATGTCGCTAATAACAACGGTAATGTTGGTACCTGGGGAATCTCCTATCCAGGATTTTATGCTACCTATTCTGCTATTGATGCACACCCCGCACTCAAAGCAGCCTCTCCACAGGCTTGTATCGGTGATTTCTTTTTTGATGACTTTCACCATAATGGAGCATATTTATTAAGCTATTTTAGAGCTACCGCCGTTTTTGGAACACCTAAGGACCAACCCATCGATACAGCCTGGTACAAAACACCTGATCTAAAAACAGAGGATCAGTATCAATTCTTTCTTGATGCAGGTCCGTTGAGCAATCTAAACAAATACTTTCAATATGAAAATGTTGACCAGCCAGGTTTAAGAAAAGAAGATTTGGTCGACGATTTCTTTTGGCAAGAATTGATTGACCATCCCAATTATGACAGCGTCTGGCAAAAAAAAGGAATCATTCAACATTTAAAGAACATCAAACCCAGTGTGGCAACCATGGTTGTTGGTGGATGGTTTGATGCTGAAGATCTTTATGGCCCCTTAGAAACCTATAAAACAATAGAAACACATAACCCAGACAACTATAATACGATGGTTTTTGGACCCTGGTCACATGGTGACTGGGCTCGTATCAAAACTAAAAACGCCGTAGGCAATTATTATTTCGGAGATTCAATTTCTGACTTTTATCAAAAAAATATCGAGACCGCATTTTTTGAACACTTTCTTAAAAAGGAAGGTGATCACAATTCCGGACTGCCTGAAGCCTATGTATACGATACTGGTAAAAAAAGCTGGAAAACATATGATGTCTGGCCTCCTGAAAATACAATTAAAAAACGGTTTTACCTGGAGACTGATCAGAAACTTTCCACCAAAGTTCATACTGAATCCAAGGTCTCCTTTGTCAGTGATCTTAAAAGACCTGTACCTTATTCTGAAGATATCAAAACAGTATTTACTCCCAGAAAATATATGACCGATGATCAAAGGTTTGCCGCCCGCAGACCAGACGTAATGGTATATGAAACAGGTATTCTAGAGGAGGATTTAACCCTAGCAGGAGATATTCTGGCGAAGCTTATGGTTTCGACCACCGGGACAGATGCAGACTGGATCGTAAAAATAGTGGATGTGCATCCGGCTGATACAGAAAACAATAATGATGAACTTCAGGATCATTTAAAAATGAGCAACTATCATTTAATGGTCAGAAGTGAGGTGATGAGGGGGAAATTCCGAAATAGCTTTTCTAATCCAGAACCTTTTGCCCCAAATCAAAAAACAGCCGTGAATATTCAATTGCAAGATGTTTTTCATACGTTCAAAAAAGGACATAAGCTGCAGGTTCAAGTGCAAAGCACCTGGTTTCCGTTGATCGATTTAAACCCTCAAACATTTGTACCAAACATATTTAAAGCCGAGGAGAGCGATTTTAAAACTCAAACGCATAGTGTTTTCACTGATTCAGCCATAGAATTTACAGTTTTAAATTAGAAGTTACCAGGAGGTATCGCCTTGATCAAAATATGTCAAAAAAAGTAGTTGAAGATCTATACGGAAAAGCCATTCTCGATCATCTCGCAGGAGAAAAAGACAACCTATATACCTTTTCATCACTCGCCGGCAAGGATGAATTACCTTTACAACACCTCTTTCGATCTTATCAGGAAATGCCTCCCCTGGAACAGAAAGCACTGCAATGCTGTTATGGAACGGTACTGGATATTGGTTGTGGTGCTGGCAGTCATTCATTGGTTCTTCAGGAAAACAATTTGGAAACCTGCTCAATAGATATTTCAGAAGGAGCTATTGAAGCCTGCAAACGCAGGGGACTTAAAAGCGCTACCACACAGGACATCTGGCAACTTCATAACAGGAAATTTGACAGTATCATTTGTTTAATGAACGGTATTGGGATTTGCGGCACTTTACATCTCCTCTCTGATTTTTTGCTTCACTTAAAATCCCTGCTGCATCCAGGAGGACAGGTGCTTATCGACTCTTCGGATATTATCTATATGTTTGAAGACGACAATGGAAACATGGAGCTGCCAGATTCAGATCATTATTATGGAGAAGTCCGTTTTCATTTTCAATACAAACAACAACAAAGCCCAGCTTTCGACTGGCTGTATATTGATTACCCCAGGCTCGAAACATATGCGACAGAAATCGGACTTTCCTGTGAAAAAATCTGCGAAGGAGCACATTTTGATTACCTCGCGAGGTTGAGTCTCAGCGTTTAGGACTGCTCTTTTCTTTGAAGCCAAATAAGAATGAAACAGGCCAGCAGACAGGCGGCAGCCATTAAATACCAGGTAACTTCAAATCCGAACTTTTCAGAAAATTGCATACCAATATTTGGCCCCAAGATATGCGCCACTGAAAATGACATACTGTACAAAGCCATATAAGCCCCTTGACGACCCATTTTGGATCGGTCCAGTGCATACGAATTGGAAAAAGGGAAACCTAGCATTTCACCAAAAGTCATGAGAATTATACCAAAAATGGCAAAACCGATCCAATCTCCCATATGAAGAATTAAAAAACTGAACATTAACAAAAAAGAGCCTGCTATTACTATTTTAAGATTGCCTAATTTGCTTTTATCCAAGGAATTTACCACCGGCATCTCTGTCAAAAATATCAACAGACCATTCATAGCCAATAAGAGTCCAATTTTATCTTCTTCCAGTCCTAATCGCTGACTATAATAGAGCGGTATGGTCGAAAAATACTGAACAAATGTAAAACCGATCAAAAATAAGGCAAACCAGAATATAAGGTAGTGACTGTCCCGATAAGGAGAAAGTTCCTCGGTATTTTTTTGTTCTTCCCTGCTTCTAACCAGACTTTTTTGACTTAAAAACAATAAGATCACCAATCCGGCACCCAAACAGGTCAGTCCATCCACCCAAAACAAACTACTATAGCTCACATAAGTGATCAGGAGACCTCCTAATGCAGGCCCCATGGAAAAACCCAGGTTTATTGCCAATCTTATCAGTGTCACTGACCGGGTTCTGTTTTCAGGTTCACTATAATCGTCTAAAGCCACCCAGACAGCAGGTCTAAAGGTATCTGCAAAAATGGTCAGAATAAAAATCCCGACACAAAACATGTAAAAATCTGAGATGAACTGAATACTAAAAAACACCAAACTGGTGCAAAATAAACTGACGAACATCACCTTATAATAGCCCACCCGATCGGTCAACTTTCCGCCAATAAAGACACCAATCAAAGAACCAATTCCATAACAAGTCAACACCCATCCCACCTGTCCTTTTGAAAAGCCCAAATAGTTGGTCAAATACAAAGACATAAACGGCAGTACCATGGCACCTGTTCGGTTGATCAGGGTTGTCAGAGCCATAAACCAAACCTCTCTAGACAAGCCTTTATATGGACGTACTAGTTTTTCATACATCCTGTAAAGATATGTTTTATCCTCAATAAGAAAGGATCTATAAAATCATAAAAATCTATGCTGGTATAGATTCATCTTTTTTCAATATTTTTAAGGTATATTTGGTTAAAATATCCGTTATGAAAGTTAGACTATTGATTCTATGCCTGTCCATTGTTGCAATTTCTTTTGCACAGGAATCGAAAGAATTTAAAAATGCCAAAAAGTTTCAACAAAAGCTGAACAAAGAATTTGCCAGTAAAGAAGAGTCCCCCCTAACCGAAGAAGATCTGGCTAGTTTTGAAAGTCTTGAATTTTATCCTATCGACAGCAGCTTTATTGTTACTGCTGCCCTTACCTTTCACGAAGACAGCGAACCGTTTGCCATGAAAACAACCACTGACAGATTACCTGTTTATAAACTTTATGCAACAGCTCGTTTTGAAATTTCTGGCAAGAATTATGAATTGGAAATTTACCAGAATGAGAAATTAGTTCTTACACCCGAATACGAAGACTATTTATTCTTACCATTCACTGATCTGACTAATGGAAATGGAAGTTATGGAGGCGGACGCTATATCGATCTCTCCTTACCTGAAGGCAACAGTATCATTATTGATTTTAATCAGGCATACAATCCCTATTGCGCCTATAATGACAAGTATTCATGTCCTATACCACCAAAATCAAATGATTTGAACCTGGCTATAACCGCTGGCGTCAAAGCATTTCATGATTGAGGAGTTAAACAATTTTAGCCAGATACATCCCTAAAAAAACAGCCATTATCGACAGCACAAAGGTTACGGCCATATAGGGTAAAAACCCAAAATAATCACCTGACTTTATATAGAGATGATTTTCATAAGCAAAGGTGGAAAAAGTTGTGAACCCTCCACAAAAACCGGTTGCCAGCAGCAAAGAATGATTTTCACTTAAAAAATCAGTCCTCGCCGAATAACCGAAAATAAAACCGATGATCAAGCTCCCTAAAATATTGGCCAATAAAGTACCAAAGGGGATAGCATTCTCAAAATTATTCAATTTAAGACTGAGCCAGTAGCGTGCTACACTCCCTAATCCTCCTCCTAAAAATACGAGTAATGCCTGTTTCACTTTAATCAATTAAAAGTTATTTTATTAGCCTGTCTCCAGCTCCATTTTCCCGTGATCACTCCTTTATTTAGAGTAACAATTCCAGGATTGGACCTTATAATTGTTTTTAATGTGGTTTCATCACAAAACAACAAGTCAATATCGAGATTGTATTTGGCCTTTAGCTTTTTAAAATCTTCCTCAGTAGAAGCCGAAAAACAGAATACAGAGTAACCATTCTCCATGGCGCGATCAGACAGATCTTTCATCTCCAACATTCCTTTTTCACTGGTCAAACTCAAATTATAAGCAACGATCAATAGTAGCTTTTCTTTGCTCATTAACAATTCGGTCAGATCTTCTCCATCCCTTTCCATGGTAAAATCATGAATTGGAGGTACATAGCCCTCAACCAAAGTTCGCGTCTTTCGATCAACAAAGGTAGCGCCTTCTATACTCCATGGCTTTTCCTCGGTGGTAAAGGTCTTATCTTCGCCGTTAATATTGTATATCCAGGTATCCTCGTATACAGGTTTTTCTGCGTCTTCTGGAATCAGCATCCCTTCAGGAATACTTTTCCCTACCGCATAGGCCCTAAAATCTATGATGGGTAAATATCTCAAAACATAAAAGATAATTCCTACGAAAACAAGCAAGGAAATCAGGCTTATTCTTTTGGCAAAAACATCCGATGAAATGGGTTGAACGTCATATACCCTGATCATGAGGTACACAATCAAAACGATTAACACCACATTCTTATAAAAAGTCTCCCATGGAGTCAATGTAATGGCATCACCAAAACATCCACAATCAGTAACCTTGTCATAATATGCTGAATACCAAGTTAAAAATAGAAATAATAAACTAATAAAAAACAAGCTCCACACTGTTAGTTTTGATTTGAAACCTACCAGAAGCATCACCCCCAGCATGATCTCTGCCAAGATCAACAAGACAGAAAACTGCAATGCAAACGGGCTTAGAAACTCAAGATTCAAAACATCCGCACCAAAGTATTCTTCAAATTTATAAGCCGAACCTAAGGGGTCAACTAATTTTACAAATCCCGAAAAAATAAAGGTCGCTGCAACAAAAAACCGGATGACATGTGTCAATATTTGCATCATTAAAAAATTAATTATTCATTAATATCAAGGCAAATATGGCGTAGTTTATCATGTCCTGATAATTGGCGTCTATGCCTTCTGACACCAGCGTCTTCCCTTCATTATCCTCAATTTGTTTAACTCTTAATAGTTTCTGAAGAATTAAATCCGTCAGAGAGCTAATTCTCATATCTCTCCATGCCTCACCATAATCGTGATTTTTATTCTCCATAAGAGATTTGGTCTCCTGAATGTGCTTGTCATAGAGTTCAACCGCCTGGTCAACATCAAGATCGGGTTGTTCAACGACACCTCTTTCAAGCTGAATCAGAGCCATAATTGAATAATTGATAATTCCAATGAATTCAGACATTTCACCTTCGTCTACCTTTCTCACAGAATTCTCTTGTAATTGTCTTATTCTTTGCGCTTTGATAAATATTTGATCTGTCAGTGAAGGAAGTCTCAAAATTCTCCAGGCACTGCCGTAATCACTCATTTTATTTATAAATAGAGAACGGCATTTAGCCGTTATATCATCATATTCCTTTGAGGTATTTTGCATAAAACTATATCAGCGTGAATGTTTATTTTTACGGAAACGAATTTATAAAAATCTCGTGATATAATATCTCTGGTTTGCTTATTTTTACAAATTCAATGTTCAGCCCGCATCATGTAATTGGGTTCGTAATAAAAATACAATGCGCAATAAATCAGCTGTTTATATTCGAATAGCATCGCACCGTTGTGGTATAGAAGATAAACATAGTTAAACGACTGATTTGAAATGATTTGTATTTATAATCGAAGTTCAATTGCATAATGAGTGTTCAATCAAAGCCCTTAAAATGAAACGAATTGCAGTGTTTTGCGGATCCAGTAGAGGGTTCAATAAAGAATATGCCCTTGAGGCAGAAAATGTAGCAGACTATTTCGTGCAGCATAATATTGGTCTTGTGTATGGAGGTGGAAAAATCGGTATCATGGGAGCCATTGCGAATCGCATGATCGCATCAGATGCAGAAGTCATCGGTGTTATTCCCGGCCTGCTCAAACACGAAGAGGTGGCTCATACAGATTTGTCTGAAATGATCGTCACTAAAAAGATGTCAAAAAGAAAAGTCAAAATCTCGAAACTCGTTGACGGTTATATTGCCCTGCCCGGAGGCTTTGGAACCTTAGATGAAATTTTTGAAGCTTTGACTTTGGGCCAGCTGGGTATTGAACATAAGGCTATTGGCCTCTTAAATACGAATAAGTTCTTTAAGCACACCTTGCTTCAGTTAGATCATATGGTGAAAGAAGGCTTTCTGAAAAAAGAGAATCGAGACATGATACAGGTCAGCGAAACTATAGAAGAACTCATTGAAAAAATGCAAAGGTACCAGGCTCCATCATTAAGCAAGGTTGTAAACACAGTAGTCAACAAGTAAACCCCAAATGAATAATGCTAATTAATTGTAAAGGAACACTTATTGATTTGACCAGACCAAAGGTCATGGGGATTCTCAATATAACACCAGATTCTTTTTACGACGGAGGTCGATACAACTCTGAAGCTGAGATTCTTTCGCGTGTTGACACCATGCTTTCAGAAGGCGCCACTTTTATCGATATTGGAGCCTATTCATCAAGACCCAATGCTGATCACATCAGTGAAAATGAAGAGATTTCAAGACTTATCCCAATAGTAGAATTACTGGTGAAAAATTTTCCAGACATCATTTTGTCTGTTGACACCTTCAGAAATCAGGTCGCTAAGGAGGCTATTTTGGCAGGAGGCAGCCTTATAAATGATATTTCTGCCGGAGGTTTAGATGATCAAATGTTTAAGACGATTGCTGAATTACAAGTACCATATATACTGATGCATATGCAAGGTAATCCTCAAACTATGCAGTCAAATACTGACTACGAAGACCTTTTGAAAGATATGATTCACTATTTCTCTGAAAAAATAGTTCAACTTCGTCAATTAGGGGTCAATGACCTTATTATAGATCCTGGTTTTGGTTTTAGTAAGACCCTGGAACAGAATTTTGAACTTCTTCAAAAACTGGGCTTATTAAAGACCTTTAAACTACCTCTATTAGCCGGACTTTCCAGAAAGTCAATGTTGTATAAAACACTTAATATTGATGCAGAAAATGCCTTAAATGCCACAACAGCTGCTCATATGATTGCACTGACTAATGGCGCCCAAATTCTCAGAGTTCACGATGTTAAAGAAGCGCAAGAAGCAATTTTAATTTTTGAAAAAACAGGCACATGCAATTAAGAAGATCATCACTTGTAGGAATTACACTTTTCCTGATACTTTTTTCATGCAAAAATAAAGAGGTGGAATTACCTTTAATAGGGATTCCTGGTGTTTCAGAAATTCAAAATCACTCCAGTATTTGGGTCTTTAAAAAAATTGAAAACGGTCAAAACGTTGCCGACTTAAACAAGAACAATAAAATCATGAATACCCATTGGATCTATAATATAGATAAGGGTTTACCGATGAAGGAAATAGTACCTGTTCTGATGGCAATGCAGGAGAATAAAAACAAAGACTCTATGCATAAAAAAGAAGGCATGTTAAGTTATTTTAGCTATGCAGATACCAATACTAAAAGCATTTCTCTTTTATTGTTTCCACAAACAACGTTCATATCAAACCAACCTCCCCCGCAGTATGAAGAAGAAACTATAGACCCCTGTGTTTTGCGCATAGCCATATCTGACAATGAATTAAAAATTAATGGAATACCTTTTAATATGGCATTAGACAGTTACGATTTGAAAAAATATAGTGGCTGCGATCAGAAAAAAGAACTTTCAGCTATACTATCATTTGATGAAGATACCAGTTATCAAAATTATTTAGAGACTAAAGTTTTCCTTCATGAGCAAGGCATCGAGCTCAGTACTTCAGAATATTTTCATAGTCTAAAATAATTCATACATTTACAAAAACTCGCTCAGAATTGGATCAATTTAACTTTTTGAACATCGGCTTTCTAGACATCCTTGATATTGTTTTAGTGGCTGTCTTACTCTTTTATATTTTCAGATTAATTCGGGGAACGGCTGCGATAAATATCTTTATCGGTATAGCCATCATTTACCTCATCTGGAAGCTCACTCAGGCGCTTGAAATGGAGTTGCTAAGTGACATTTTGGGGAATTTTTTGGGTGGTGGTTTTATCGCGCTCATTATTGTTTTTCAGCAGGAAATTAGAAAGTTTCTTCTGATGGTAGGCTCGACGAATTTTGCCTCTAAAAAGGGTATTCTCAAGCATTTTAAATTTTTTAAAACAGAAATTGCAGCAAATAGCCAGATTGATGTCATCGTTAGTTTTTGCGAAGAGATGGGCAAAATAAAAACAGGGGCCCTTATTGTTTTACAAAGAAATAATAGTTTGGAATTTGTAAAAATGACTGGTGATGAAATGGAAATCAAAGTAAACAAGCCTATTCTAAAAAGTATCTTTTACAAAAACAGCCCCTTACACGATGGCGCCATTGTAGTTGAAAATGATACAATCACTGCCAGCCGTGTTATTTTACCCATTGAAAATACGGTAGAAATACCAGCACATTTCGGTTTGCGTCACAGGGCCGGACTAGGGATTACAACTAGAACAGATGCCCTTGCTCTGATAGTTTCTGAAGAATCTGGACAGGTTTCCTATATCAATAACGGAGCTTTTATTCTCTATGAAGATTTCGCGGAACTAGCAGAATTGATCAAAGACGATCTATCTTAGTCAGATCAGCTCGCTTGTTTTTGCAGAAACTGTATGTTATAAAGATTACTATAATGACCTTTTTTCTCTAATAACTCTGAATGACTTCCCTGTTCTACAATTAGCCCGTCTTCCATTACGATGATTCTATCGGCTTTTTGAATGGTCGCTAATCTATGAGCGATAATAATTGACGTTCTATTCTTGGTCAACTTTTCTGTAGCCTCCTGAATCAGTTTCTCAGAATAGGAATCAATAGAAGAGGTAGCTTCATCTAAAATGAGTATGCCTGGCTTGCTGACTGAAGCCCTTAAAAAAGCAATCAACTGACGTTGTCCAACAGATAACATCACTCCTCTTTCTTTTACATTATAACTGTAACCACCAGGTAAGGACATAATAAAATCATGAATACCTATTATTTTGGCCTTTTCCTTCACCTCTTCAATCGAAATAGAGTTGTCTTTTAGGGTAATATTGTTATAAATAGTATCCGAAAATAAAAACACATCCTGTAAAACAACTGCAATCTGATTTCGCAAGGCATTTAGATTAAATTCCTTTATATCGATATCGTCAATTGAAATACTGCCGCTATCTATATCATAGAATCGATTTAGCAAATTAATGATGGTCGATTTCCCAGCACCTGTAGCCCCGACGATAGCGACTGTCTCTCCAGGATTTACATCAAAAGAAATACCTTTAATGACCTCCTCATTTTTAATATAACTGAAATGAACATCTTTAAATCTGACTTTACCCTTTAAAGAATCCATAGGTAACTTACCGGAATCAATTTCCGTCTCATTGGCATCCACAATTTTGAATACTCTTTCAGCTGCAACCATACCCATTTGAAGTGTATTGAACTTATCAGCAATTTGTCGTAAAGGCCTGAACAGCATATTATTCATCATAATAAAACTAATGATCTGTCCTGCTGTTACCGAATTGCTCGTAGCTGCACTAAGCCCTCCATACCATACTACCAAGCCGATGGCAATAGATGGAAGCACTTCTGCAACAGGAAAAAAGATAGAGTTATACCAAACCGTTCTGATCCAGGCTTTTTTATGCTTTTCATTGATACTTTTGAATTTGTCATACTCTATTTTTTCGCGAGTAAACAACTGTATAATCCTCATCCCGGTAATGCGCTCCTGTACGAAACTATTTAAATTGGCTACTTCGGTCCTAACATCCTGAAAAGCCCCTTTCATAGCTTTCTGGAAAATTTTAGTGGCAAAAATAAGAATGGGTAAAATAGCAAATACGATCAATGCCAGTCTCCAATTCATCCAAAGCATAACCACAGCGATTACAGACATTTTTAAGAGGTCGCTGATTATCATAAACAATCCCTGACCAAAAACACTGGCAATCGTTTCAATATCAGAAACAACTCTGGTCACCAACTTGCCAACTGCAGATGTATTGAAATACTTCATTCTAAACTGCAGTAAATGTTTAAAAAGCTGTGTTCTCATGTCTCGAATAATATTCTGCCCTAACCAATTGGCAAAATAAATGAACAAAAACTGAAACAGCACTTCAAAAACAAGCACTATTACCATGATACTGGTAAACACGACCAATTGTTCTGCATCCCGGTTAAAAATATAGTCATCGATAATCCTCTTTAACAGAATGGGGCGAACGGCCGCCAGTAGGGCCACAGATAGAACAGCAACCACAGAAATACTAAATTGCAATCTATAATGTCTTGCATAGGACATCAAACGCCTGAACAATTTTACGTCATACACCTTGCCGATGACCTTTTTAGTATCTTCTTTTTTTTCAGACATAATTAATTCATGAAAATATGTTTGGGGTATTTCACTTCAGTCAAAAATAATCCCTTTGCTTTTACCGATGCTCCTGCCATTGCTCTGTCTCTCGACTTGATGACCTGTTGAAATTCTTCTAAGCTCATTCTTTCTTTTCCTACTTCAAGTAGTGTACCAACGATGGCCCTGACCATATTTCTTAAAAAGCGGTTCGCCGAAATAGTAAAAATCAACTGATGCCCATCCTGAATCCAATAAGCTTCTGAAATATCGCATATATAGTTTTTTACATCCGTTTTAGTTCTTGAAAAACACTTGAAATCTGAATAAGCAAGCAGCATTCCTGCCGCCTTATTCATCAATTCTATATTGAGCTTTGTATGAGATACTTCCATGCTTAGCTCCTTTCTAAATACGTCTTTCTTTACCGAAATCTTGTATTGATAACTTCGTGAAATGGCCTGGAATCTTGCATGCGCATCATCCTTTACACTATGAATCTGAAAAATAGCAATATCATCTGGTAAAAAAGAATTTAGCTTGAATTTTAACTTTTCTTTATCTAAAACCTCCGTCGAATCAAAATGCAAATAGAATTGACGCGCATGAACACCAGTATCAGTTCTACCGCAACCCACCACAGATATGGTCTCTTTTAACAATAAAGACAAAGCCTTTTCAATGGCCTCCTGAATCGAAATTTCGTTGGGTTGAATTTGCCATCCATGGTAGTTTTTACCGTTATAAGAAAGTTCAATAAAGTATCTCAAAAAGCTCTAATTTTACGCCTGACAAAGATAAATAATTAAATCAAATCTGCTTTGGCACTTAAAATTTTACTACTATCAGATTCTCATAGTTTTATAGATGATCATATTCTAACCTACTGTTCTCAGGCGGATGAAGTATGGCATGCAGGTGATATAGGCTCTCTCGAGGTAAGCTCAGCCATACAAGAGGTGAGTACCTTAAGAGCTGTGTATGGTAATATCGATAATAAAGATATCCGGGCTGAATTTCCTTTAGACAATAAGTTTATGGCAGAAAATGTCAGTGTATGGATGACGCATATCGGGGGCTACCCGAATAGATACAATATTCGTGTAAAAGAAACATTGCGACTTCGCCCTCCAAAATTATTCATCTCAGGACATTCGCATATTTTAAAAGTTCAATATGATAAAAAATTGAAATTGCTTCACATGAATCCTGGCGCCATGGGAAATCATGGTTTTCACAAGGTCAAAACAATGCTTCGCTTTGAAATTGACAATACAGATATTAAAAATCTTGAAATAATAGAAATGAAGCGATAAACTTAGACCGCTTCTGAAAGCTCCGGCTGGAATATGGGCACTGAGATAAAAATACTCGTTCCTTCCCCTTTTTTTGTATTGATATTAAACACACCCTTCATGATCTTGATTCTCGCTTCAATATGACTGAGACCTAAACCATCTTTCTTTCTTGCTTTTTTAACCTCAAACCCCTTACCATCATCAATAATCTGTATTAAAAGTTTGTCTCCATTTCTTTCAATAAGATTGATCGAAGCATTCTTGGCCCCACTGTGTTTCATGATATTATTAATGAGTTCTTCAATGATATTATAAATCTTGATCTCAAACTGCTGATTATATCTTTTTATCCCATTGTCATCACTGATAAATTGTATTTCAGAATTTGAATACTTTTCACATAAATCGTGAACGGCAAAAGCCAAACCAAACTTAAGCAATACAGAAGATATTAATTCATGAGACAGGTCCCTTATTTTGAGAGAAGCTTCGTTCACAATCTCCTGAGCTTTGCTGATTTCTTCTGGCACATGAGAATTCAACTGCGCCTTTGAGGCCTGTAAGTGCAGGTTGGCAGATGACAAAAGTGCACTTACACTATCGTGCAAGATCTCAGCTATACTCTTTCGTTCTTTTTCCTTGGCATCAATGGTCGCATTTATAATTCTTGTCTGTAAATTATTATGCACCTGCTCCAATCTGTTCTGCTCTTTCAGCTTATAATTCTTGTAAAAGATAAAGGCTAAAATCACAAAGGTCAAAGTGACAAAGGCCAAACCATAAAACAATACCTGGGCTCGTAAGGCTTTGCTTTTCTCTTCTTCGGTTTTTTGTTCTTCAACGGCTAAGTTATATTTTGCTTCTACTTCGGCAATATTTTCAGCTACTTGCTCGTTGGTGAGCTTAAACTTTAGCTGATAAGATTTATGCAAATAATGATATGCATTTTGATAATCTTTTATTGAATCATAAGAAACAGATAGATTCTCATAAATAATTCTTTTCAAATGTTCCACTCGACCTGCACCTGTAGAATCATCTTTAATTCTATCATATGCCTTGAGATATTTGTCTATTGCTTCATTATAATTACTCTCATAATGATAGAGGTTCCCTAAATTCACATTTGACGAAGCTATTCCTAAAACGTCATTCTCATTAACTTTAAGTTCCAAAGCTTGTCTAACCCGATGCTTTGCAAGAGGGAAATTTTCATTATTTTGAGCTATCACACCTAAATTATTATAAGCGTCGCCAATTCTTTTTACCGTTTTAGGAGTAACAGGAAAATAAGTAACCTTTCTAAAATATATGGTCGCACTGTCTTCTTCATCTTTTGCATAGTAGAAACTTCCCATTCGGATCAAACATTTCGTTATCCCAACAGTATCTTTTACCAAATAAGATTTTTGCAATGCTATTTTATTATAATAAATCGCTTTGCTAAAATTCTCAGAGCCTGCAAAAATTTTTGATAAGAGGCTTGCATATTGAATATTCAAGGGCGAAAATGGATTTCCCTTGAGCCTATCCAGTCCAACCAACAGCAGCTCCATTGACTTCTCCCTATTATTTTGATAATAATAGCTACTTGCACGGCGAAAATCAAAGGCTAATTGCTCTTCCGAATTATTTCGAAAAGAAAATGTATTTGTTGTATTTGTTATTAAAGATTCAGCCTTATCATACTGACCGGCAATTATTAACGAGTCTATCTGAGCCAATTTATTTTGAATATAAGCATCCTTTTTGCTCATTTCCTGACTCAATAAAACGCCAGTAAACAGGAAAATATTTATTATCAAGAAAATCCTCAAATGTCTCAAATCAAATGCAGATAGGGTTAAATCACCTCATTTTTTAAGGCAAATATAGCAAGTCCAACACTATTTTTAACCTTTACTTTTTTCATTAGGTTTTTTCGATGTGTTTCGACAGTGCTTTCGCTAATGTGAAGTTCATCTCCAATTTCTCTGGTGCTGTATTGCTGTGCGACAAGTTTGAGGACCTGTACTTCTCTTTTGGTAAGTGAACTGATCAATACGCCATCCTGACTTCCTTCATTTTTAACCTGACCATTCAACAAGGTCTGCATCATTTTTTCCTTCACATCATCTGTAAAGTATTGATTCCCTTCCGATACCTTGTTAACTGCATGAACGATATGTTCTCCCGCTGATTTTTTAGGAACAAAACCTTTGGCTCCCATTTGAAGCACTTCTTTGACCAATTTGACATCATCATAACTGGAAAGTACAATAATCTCAGGTCGCTTCTTAAACTCTTTTAACCTTTTCAATACTTCAATACCATCCAACTCAGGCATGTTGATATCCAGAATCAATACATCCGCCTCATTTTCCTGAAACCAAGTAACTACTTCTTGCCCATTCAAAGAGAAACCTATTACCTCGATATTAGGTTCAATATTGAGCACTGCCTTGACGCCATCTATTAAAATTTGATGATCGTCAGCAATATGAACTGTAATTTTGCTTTCCATAGGTCTAATTTTTAACAAGCAGGTGAAAAAAAATCCGAAAAAAACTAATTTTTCGGATCTTTACCTAGTTTATTTTACAAACGTTTAAAATCTGTAAATATTGTATGGTTTATACTAGTCCCAGATGATAACACCTTTTGGTCTTTTATCTGGCTCAACTGCATTCAATAAGGCATCCATCGCAGCAACGTCATAGTTGCTCTCATAAATGTGGTTAAAGGCGGTTTTCACCTCTCCGTTTACTGGTTGTAAATCTAGTGTCACTGTTTTTGATGACTCTGAATCACCATTTTCCACTAGAAAAATTTCATTGGATGCTCCAATTAGAGCTGAAGAAACTAATACATTTTCATCAACTGTAAATGTAACTGTTACGTCTCCATCTGCATTTTCCATCACTGGAGCAGATTCCAATAAGGTACCTTCGTAATCTGATAAAACTACTGAGGATGAGTTAGTTAAGTTGGTAGTGAAAGAAGCCATAACCAACAATACGGCAATTGCAATAGTAAAATTTTTCATAATAATAAACTTTTAGATTTGTTTTGTATGTATTGTATATCAGCTGATATAAGCTAATACACCAAATGTATCGGCTAAAAGGATATAAACCTATAGCGGAATCCGGTATTTTTTGATCTACCCAGAAACAACTAGATTTATCCCCAAAAACCGCTAATTTGGCGTTCGAAAGATATAAAAATCTATTATATATGTGTTTTTCTTTACTCTATACCATGCGTTTTATAAATTTAATTTAACTTATAATACTGATTAACAATCAGTTAGTTTTTTTGAATCTAGTTCACTATTATTTTAATTTGAATATTCGAATTTCTTTTTCTATCTTGCATCTTCGTTAGCATTTGAATTTAATTTCAATAGTTGAAATATTTTATAGTAAGGAGAGAAGTTATTTGTTTATAGAAACTTGTTTCACTTCTCTCCTAACTCCCTTTCCTTTTTCCCCTTAAAAGAAGAATTCAATAGATCTTCTTTAGAAATACTCAAATTTTCAAGATTTGAGTATTTTTTTTGTTCAAAAAAATAGTAAGGAGAGAAGCTATTTTATGATCCAATTTATTAGAAAACAATGTGCTTCACTTCTCTCCTTTCTCCCCTTTCTTCTTCTCCAATACCTGGAGTATCTTATTTTGATCTTTTTACGATTATACAGAATCTTATTAAAAATAGTAAGGAGAGAAGCTATTTATTATTCAATTTATTAGAAAACAATGTGCTTCACTTCTCTCCTTTCTCCCCTTTCTTCTTCTCCGAAACGGAGTATATGGTTGAATCTGGATAATGAACAGATCAATAAATTTACACTCGAAATGAAACCTAAACTTGAATAAAAGATGAAAATAGTAAGGAGAGAAGCTATTTATTATTCAATTTATTAGAAAACAATGTGCTTCACTTCTCTCCTTTCTCCCCTTTCTTCTTCTCTGAAAACGATCCAGAGTAATTTTTACTGCAAATTTTAGCATTTGCAAGTTCATTTCATTGAGAAATTTGATGTCTTTATGTCAATTTCGGAATGTATAGCAATCTTCCCACTTTTTGAAAATAGTAAGGAGAGAAGTAATTTGTTCTAATAGAATGACAGAAACAA
>CAYQPI010000046.1:0-6060 GCA_964419405.1 uncultured Flavobacteriaceae bacterium | reverse complement strand
TCATAAGTCTCTTTAGAACCACAAGTTCTTAAAGTAGTGTTAGAGAAGTTAGCGTGCATACCAGAACCATTCCAGTCACCTTTAACAGGTTTTGGGTGCAATTCTATATAGTAGCCATAGCTTTCAGTCAATCTGTTCAATAAATAACGTGCTACCCAAATCTCATCTCCAGCTTTTTTCGCTCCTTTTGCGAAAAGTTGGAATTCCCACTGTCCTGGTGCAACTTCCTGGTTGATACCTTCAAAGTTTAATCCGGCAGCGATACAAAGATCTGCATGCTCTTCAACAAATTCTCTACCCCAGGTGTATCTACCACCAACTGAACAGTAGTATTTTCCTTGTGGGCCAGGGAATCCACCTCTTGGGAATCCAAGTGGAAGATCAGTTTCAGTATCCATCAAGAAATATTCTTGTTCGAATCCAAACCAAAAATCATTGTCATCATCGTCAATCGTTGCTCTTGCATTTGAAGAATGTGGCGTTCCGTCTGCATTCAAAACTTCAGACATCACTAAATACCCATTATCTCTTGCTGGGTCAGGATATATAGCAACTGGTTTTAACAAACAATCTGAAGAACCTCCTTCTGCCTGTTCGGTAGATGATCCATCAAAAGACCATACCTTACAATCCTCTAATTTACCGCTAAAATCATCCTCGATTTTAGTCTTACTTCTCAACTCCTGAGTAGGTTGGTGTCCGTCTAACCAAATGTACTCTAATTTCGCTTTGCTCATAAATTTCTAGATTAAATAATTTGAAGGCAAATATAATTATAAATGCCTCACATCAAAAATATTGGGGGTAAATATGTGGAGAAGACTATTATTTTTATGAATACCCAATTTTTTAAGGGGTACATTTAAAAAATCAGTATTTTTACCCCGTTAAAATTTAATTATTAGTGTATGTCTACATTCAGATCCAGAGCTTTACAAGAAACTTTGCATAGAAAGTTAATTCCTATGGAGGAATCGATGAACAGATCGGAGTACTTTGGGAGCCATGTGTTTAATGAAGAAAGTATGCAGCAGTATTTGACAAAGGAAGCCTTTGAAGGCGTGATGAATTCAATTAAACAAGGGCTGCGAATTGATCGAAAAATTGCTGACCAGGTGGCCAATTCAATGAAGAACTGGGCTATTTCAAAAGGAGTTACCCATTATACACACTGGTTTCAGCCTTTAACAGGTGGGACGGCCGAAAAACATGATGCGTTTTTCGAATTAGGTGAAGATGGCAAACCGCTGGAAAGATTTGGCGGGAATGAATTAGTTCAGCAGGAACCCGATGCCTCTAGTTTTCCTAGTGGTGGTATTAGAAATACGTTTGAAGCAAGAGGGTATACAGCATGGGATCCTACTTCGCCAGCTTTTATTTATGGTACTACCTTATGTATACCTACTATTTTTGTTGCTTATACAGGAGAAGCTTTGGATAATAAAACACCCTTGTTAAGGGCTTTGAATGCTATCGATAAACAAGCAACTGGTGTTGCCAGGTATTTTGATAAAAATGTATCAAAAGTAAATGCCTCCTTAGGTTGGGAACAGGAGTATTTTTTGATAGACAAAGCACTGGTTCTCTCCAGACCTGATCTGGTTTTAACAGGAAGAACCCTGTTGGGACAAACCTCAGCCAAAGGACAACAATTAGATGATCATTATTTTGGAAGCATTCCGCAAAGAGTGATGAGTTTTATGATCGAACTTGAAAAAGAATGTATAAAACTTGGCATCCCTGTAAAAACACGACACAACGAAGTTGCTCCGAATCAGTTCGAGCTAGCTCCAATACATGAAGAAGCAAATTTAGCCGTTGACCACAATGCCTTGCTGATGGATATTATCGGGAAAATAGCCTCCAAGCATCAATTAAAAGTACTGCTTCACGAGAAGCCATTTAAGGGTATTAATGGGTCTGGTAAACACAATAACTGGTCTTTGAGTAATGATAGCGGAATAAATCTGTTGAGTCCCGGGAAAACCCCGATGAGAAACCTGCAGTTCCTAACCTTTTTTATTAATACCATCAAGGCCATCTATAAAAATGAAGAATTGATGCGCGCGGTGGTGGCCACGGCAAGTAATGATCACAGACTTGGTTCAAACGAGGCACCTCCGGCAGTAATGTCTGTATTTATTGGCGAGCAATTGACAGCAGTTTTAAAAGATTTGGAAAATGTTACTGATGGTAAATTATCGCCTGAAGAAAAGACCGATTTAAAATTGAACGTGATTGGAAAAATTCCAGAAATTTTACTCGACAACACTGATAGAAACAGGACCTCACCGTTTGCTTTTACTGGAAATAAGTTCGAATTCAGGGCAGTGGGTTCTATGGCAAACTGTGCCAATTCAATGACTGTTCTGAATACAATTGTTGCCAAACAATTGAAAGATTTTAGAGAAGAGGTAGATAAATTAATCGATAATAAGGCTTTTAAAAAGGACGAAGCCATTTTTAATGTTTTAAGAGAATATATCAAAGAATCAAAAAACATTTTGTTTGAAGGAAATGGCTATGGCAAAGAATGGGAGGCAGAAGCCAAGAAAAGAGGCCTCAGCAATAACAAAACAACTCCATTAGCCATTAAACCTAAGGTGAGTAAAAAAACCATTGATTTATTTGAAGAGATGGAAGTGATGAATGAAACGGAGCTTAAGGCCAGGTATGAAATAGAACTAGATGCTTATTCTCTGAGAATTCAGATCGAAGGCAGAGTTTTAGGTGATATCGCCATGAATCATGTGATCCCTACTGCTGTGAATTATCAAAATACCCTGATCAGAAATGTAAGGGGTTTGAAAGAAGTATTCGGTAAAGAGTTTGAGACGGTGGCAAAGGAACAAATGGATCTCATCAAAAAAATATCAGAGCATATTTCTGGGATCACTTCAAAAACCAATGCCATGGTTGAAGAAAGGAAAAAAGCGAATAAAACGGATGACGAGGAAAAGAAGGCCTTATTGTATTGTGAAATGGTAAAGCCTTATTTCGAGTCGATCAGGTACCACTGCGATAAGTTGGAACTAATGATTGACGATGAGTTATGGCCATTGGTTAAATATAGAGAAATGCTTTTTACCAGATAATCTTGTATAAAACGGAAATTTTGTGAGTTTTTTTAACGATTTACAGAAAAGATGGTACAATAATTGTAACAGGCGTTACACATAAATCAAGGATTTTTAAGACATTTGCAGAAAATTAGTAATTATTAATAGGATATGGGAATATTTAATTTATTTGGAGGAAATACAAATGTTGCATCGATAGAGCAATATTTACAAAATGGAGCTGTAGTAATTGATGTAAGAACTATTGAAGAGTTTGAAGAAGGACATGTTCAAGGATCAAAGAATATTCCATTGAATACGATTGGAAGTCATTTGGATGAAATTAAGAAGTTAAACAAACCTGTTATTACCTGTTGTAGAAGTGGAGCTAGAAGTGGATCAGCTGCTACAATTTTAAAGCAACATGGGGTTGATGCAATTAATGGCGGCCCTTGGGGCAGTGTTGTAAACTGCATGAAATAAACTCATCCATTAAATAAGATAAAAGGAAGTGGTAACTCACTTCCTTTTTTTATGGAATTCAATCTGAGGATAGGTATTCTGAAGATTGGATATTTTTTCATTCAACTTCTCTACAAACTTTTTATGTGCATTTGAATCAGGGTCAAAGGGTCTGTGAGCTAAAGATTTTTGAATATCGTTAATAGCTATCATCAGTTCTTGAGAAGCTTCACTGATCCAACTTGATTTGAATAGGTTCCAAATATAGTTCACAGCTAAATCATTGGGGTGAATCAAATCATCTTTATAAAAACGGTAGTCTCGCAGGTCATCCATCACTATTTCATAGGCAGGAAAGTAAAAGGTATTATTCTCATTGGTTGCCAGATGAATTGCTTGTAAAAGTACGGCCTTGCTTAGGCTGTTTTCTGTAAAACCATCTTTTAAATGTCTTACAGGACTCAATGTGAATATCATACTCACATCCCTGTTAATGGTCCTTATCGCATTGATGATATTTGTAAGACTATTCGAAACTTCTTTGACACTAAGCATGGTTTTAGAAAACTTCTTCTGTGAAATTTTATGGCAGTTCCCTACAGTTTGTCCGGTTTCAATCCATTGATAGATCCATGAGGTTCCAAGAGTTATAATCACATGAGTGGCTTTTTTCAAAGCTTCATGGCCATTATTGATTTGAGTATTGATTTCAGTTAAAACCGTTTCTCGTTTTTGATGATTGAATTTACTGTGATGATTGAGACTTAACCAGGTGTCTCCTTCATGAATAAGGTTGTTTTCAGTGTAGTAAGATTTTGATACACAGTGGTCTACAGCTGTTTGAATGGCCATTGGGTTAAACAGTATCCCAAATGGATTACTGTAATGATTGAATTTAAAATAATCGAATTTATTCACCATATGTTCAGAAAAGCAAGAGCCAATTAGTACAATTTGTGAATTATGGTTTATTTGACGAGAAGCCTTGCTGCATTTTATTTCTGTTCTAAACTTCATATTCTTTGGTTTACTTAACTTACGGCATTAATTCAACAGTTTCCTGAATTTTTTCTCCCTTTAAGACTAATGTATGTATAAACCTGCTAATCAATTCTATCTGATGATAGCCATCATCAGCCCATTCATGTCCACCTTCATTGTCAAAAGCTATTATATAGGAAGCCTCTAAGGCTTGTAGGCTAGAAGCGATGGTTTCTGGTCCATCTAGCATAAGATAGCCAGGTTGATCCTCAGGGCAAAAATGATGGGGTGAAGTAGCATAAGGAACAAGTTTGTCCTTTTTTCCGTGGATCATTAATGTAGGCACAGCATTCTTTTTGGTAATATAGGAGGCATTCGAAATTGCTCCTGAAAAAGAGATCAGGCCTGCAATCTTAAACTCAGGAATATGAGCAAAGCGATAGTCATTTCTCATAAAGGCACTGTGTAAAATGGCCTCAGCTCCAGCGCTGCTACCTACCAGAATTATCGTTTCCCGATCAAAAGCCAAGCCTTTCTCATTCGTCAAATATGAGATAGCTACAGAAAGATCTTCACAAGCGCTTACAAAGGATTGCATTTTTTTTTCAGTGTGGCACTGACAATCGAAAGGATCCCCTTTTCGCGTCAGCCTGTAACTGATAGAGGCAACCGCAAATCCTTTATCCGCCATTGTTTTACAAAATAGAATTTCATTAGCTCCGTTTCGTGTACCTGCAGCAAAACCGCCTCCATGAAGGAGTACTAACAGAGGTGGAACTTCGTTTTCTGCTGATTTAGGGCTGTAAAAATCTAATTGTAACGTGTCTTTATAAGTATGACTAGAGATCTTAACATGGCTTTTCTGTCCTGCAAGGTAAACAGAGTGTAATGCGATAAAGATCAATGCCAGGTACTTCGTCAATTTCATTTTAGCTTGCTATAATTTTTTCCGCTGCTTCCAGAGCTTGCTGCAATCCATCCGGGTTTTTTCCTCCAGCGGTTGCAAAAAACGCCTGACCGCCACCACCACCCTGGATGTGTTTCCCAAGTTCTCTAATAATTGTGCCGGCATTCAAATCTTTTGAATCAACAAGGTTTTTCGAGATGTAAATCGTTAGTAAAGCCTTTCCGTTCATTTTAGATCCGCTTATGAAAAATAAGTTCTCTAACTCGTTACCAATTTCAAAAGCAATGTTTTTCATTGAACCTGCATCAGTTTCCAGAATTGCAGAAATAAAATTGATTCCATTTATTTCTTTTTTATTCTTGATTAAATCATCCTTAAAAGAAGCGGCTTTTAATTTGTTAAGCTGTTCAATTTCTTTTCTGAGCTTGTTGTTGTCTTCTTGAAGAGATTGTATCGATTTGACCAGGTTAGCAGGGTTTTTCAGCGCAGACTTAATCTTACCCACGATTTCATCTTGTTCAAAATAATAGTCCCTCGCTGCTTCACTTGTGATAGCCTCAATTCTTCTGATACCAGAGGCAATGGCACTTTCACTCATGATTTTAAAATGCCAAATATCGGCTGTGTTTTTGACATGTGTGCCTCCGCAAA
>CAYQPI010000045.1:0-2642 GCA_964419405.1 uncultured Flavobacteriaceae bacterium | reverse complement strand
AGTTTTGGTTGTTTCTCGATCATTTCTACCAAAGCGGTATCTGCATCTTTTATCAAGTCAGCTTTCCAGCCACCCACCTGAGCCTGAACTCCTACAGCAGCTGTGATTAAAATTGTAAGCAATAATGCCTGAACTCTTTTCATAAAATAGTGTTATTGATTAATAAGACAAATTTAAGATTTTATGTGGAGGCAAAACATTTTTTCAAATGTTTTTTAATGAATCATCGTGTGATGTAAATTCTATTCGATTTTAAATCAAATCATTATGAAGATTTTAATTTTTATAATATAATTGCCAACCTCTTTATGGATTGCTAATGTTAAAAAATGTTCTGTGGTACACAATTCATTAGACTTTTATCCGTTATTCTGTTTGTTATAATGATATAAATCTTCTCCCTGTTTAGTCATTTTATTTGCAACGTCATCGTTTAATTAAATAAATGCTATGAAAACAGAATATCAAACCAAAACGCTTAGGCTTTTATTTTTTGTTCTCTTCCTGACAAGTTTTTTTGCACATGCTCAAACTTCTGTTCCGTTTGCCAAAAGGTATGAAACCCAGGGTATTAATGGAGATTTAACCATTATTGGAAATTCAATTTTAGGAGAATCTGTAGATACACCGTATAACGGTGATACTCAGAATAACTATATCGATATGGTTTTTACTGATATCGATAATGACCCGTCTACTTTCAATTCAAGTAGTGCAACCTTCAGTACCAATAGATGTAACAGAGTCGTTTATGCTGGTTTGTACTGGGGGGCAATTGCTGCACCAGCAACTCCTTTGCCGGAAGAAGTGAAATTTAAAATTCCCGGGGGAACGTATCAGAATCTTACGGCCGATGTCAACATTGACAGAATTTACTATAAAGATGTAACCTCATTGCTTAGCGCCATGAACAATCCATCAGGTGAGTATTTTGTTGCCAATGTCAGTACGACAGAAGGTAATAATTCATCCGCAGGCTGGTCTTTGGTCATCGTTTATGAGGACCCTACTGAATCGAGAAAATATATATCTACATTTGATGGTTTTTCAGCTGTGAGAAATTCACCGAACAATGAAGTTGATTTTGCCTATTCCGGTTTTACAACACCTCCATCAGGAGCTGTTGAAGGTCGAGTAGGTGTAGCAGCCTTAGAAGGAGATTTAGGCTGGTTTGGGGATCAAATGCTATTTAAAGCAGACGGGAATGCTAATTTTACCGCCTTGTATGATGCTGAAAATGATGTAAATAATTTTTTTAACAGTAAGATCACCAAAGATGGCGCCCAGGTTTCTAACAGAAACCTGAATAGTACCAATACCTTGGGCTGGGATCAAAAATTACTGAATTTAACAGATTTAAACCCTGGTAATTCCCTTATCGGAAATGGAGAGACAGGTGCCACTGTCAGGGTAACCAATAATGTAGGTGGAGATCATATATATACCTTCCTCAATACCTTTGCCATTAATATTATTGAGCCTAATTTACAGGTAATAACCAGTGTTGAAGACACTTCGAATAACGCAATTACCCATCAGTCACCAGTGCCATTAGGGTCTACTGTTTGGTATAATATCGATTTTCAGAACATTGGTACTGACAATGCTCAAAATACCTATATATTAAATAGTTTACCGATTAATGTAACCCTGGATGAAACTTCAATTACCCTGCCTGCAGGGGTTAGCTATACCTTTGATCAGGCCTCAAGAGAGTTGCGTTTTGATATTGATGATTCGCTGGTTGAAAGAGAAGCGCTTTCAACAACACACAGTATCAGGTATCAGGTAACGGCTTCAAACGAGTGTTTTGATTACTCAGATGCCTGTACCAATTTGTTGGAAAATAATATCAGTTCATTTTACGATGGAGAAACTTCAGGACAAAACGTATCTGGCCAACCCGGTTTGAACGGAATCAATGGTTGTGGCTTAGGAAGCGTTGGTTCGATGGACCTATTTGTTGACACAAGCTCTTGTTCATTTGATAGTGAATTGTTCTTTTGTAATAATACACTGACCTTTTCAGGTGATGACGGTTATGATACGTATATCTGGACTGATGAAGACGGAAATGTCATTGGAAATGCCAAAGAGGTTACTGTAACAGGTGCCGGAGTCTATACGGCCACACAGAGAAGAACCGGTTGTACAGAAACGATCAGAATTGTGAATGTATTAGGCTTGGATGTGACAGTAACACCAGCTGATGCACTTTGTAAAGATAGTAATGGTAGCGTAGATATTAAGATCAATGAGGCTTCAACCTCGTATACCTTTGAATTGATTCAGAATGGTTCTGTGATCAACTCCATCGTAAAAACCAATGACAGTCATGTGTTTAGCAATTTGGATATTGGTAATTATGAGGTGAGATCTACAAATGCTGACGGCTGTTTTGACGTTTCATCATTTTCGATCAGTGAGCCCACCTTGCTTACCTCAAGTTCAAGCAAACTATACAATATTACAGTTTGTAATGGTGAAATCATGAATGGAAGTCTTGAAGCGAATGCAGCAGGAGGGACACCGCCTTACGAATACAGTATAGATAACGGAACAACCTATCAGGTCGAAAATTTCTTCTCGGTAGCTACTGAAAGAAGTTATGATATAACCGTTAGAGATGCTAATGGTTGTAC
>CAYQPI010000044.1:0-3813 GCA_964419405.1 uncultured Flavobacteriaceae bacterium | reverse complement strand
AATCTCCATTCGATCTCTCAAGGCCCATGGAATGGTAGATAAACTGTTGGCTGTTGCAATGAACATGACCTTAGAAAGATCGTAGCCAACTTCCAGGTAATTGTCGTAAAATTCTGTATTCTGTTCAGGGTCGAGTACTTCTAGCATGGCAGAAGAAGGGTCACCACTGTGACTTGAACTCAATTTATCTATTTCATCCAATACAAATACCGGATTTGAAGTTTCTGCCTTCTTAATACTTTGAATTATTCTCCCTGGTAGTGCACCAATATAGGTTTTTCTATGACCTCTTATTTCGGCCTCATCTCTTAAACCACCAAGTGACATTCTAACATATTTTCTTCCCAGCGATTCAGCTATAGATTTTCCAAGTGAGGTTTTACCAACACCTGGAGGACCATATAAACAAATGATCGGTGACTTCATATCACCTTTTAATTTCAGAACGGCCAAATGTTCTATAATTCTCTTTTTAACCTTTTCAAGTCCATAATGATCACGATCAAGAATTTTCTCGGCACGTTTTAAATCAAAAAGATCTGTTGAATATGCTTCCCAGGGAAGTTCCAATAACAGGTCTAGGTAATTCCTTTGAACTGAATATTCAGCGACCTGAGGATTCATTCTTTGCAACCTCCCAATCTCTTTTTCAAAAGTTTCGGCAACTTCTTTGCTCCATTTTTTCTTTTTGGCCAGCTCCTTCATTTCCTCAATCTCTTCGTCATGAGAGACGCCACCCAGCTCTTCCTGGATGGTCTTCATTTGTTGATGAAGGTAGTATTCACGCTGCTGTTGGTCCATATCTTCTCTAACCTTCGACTGAATATCAGTATTGAGCTCGAGCCGCTGTAATTCCTTATTCATTTTTTTCAATGTAGCTAAGGCCCTGTCTTTAAGGCTTCCTATATTGAGAAGTTCTTGTTTTTCTTCTGTGGTCAGATTCAGATTTGAAGACACAAAATTGACCAAAAAAGAATTGCTCTGAATATTCTTAATCGCAAAAGAAGCTTCCGAGGGTAAGTTTGGACTTTCTTTAATGATCCTTAGCGATAAGTCTTTAATTGAGTCTATAATAGCAGCAAATTCTGTATCAATTTTTTCAGGGATGGTCTCTACCATTTCCTTGGTTCGAGCCTTTAAATAAGGTTCTTCTTGTACCAAGCTCTCTATTTCAAATCGTTTTTTTCCTTGCAACACAACCATGGTGTTTCCATCAGGCATTTTTAGGATCTTTAATATTCTCGCTACAGTACCAATTGTAAAAATATCATCTAATCCTGGATTCTCTGTGGTTTCATTCTTTTGTGCCACAACGCCAATCGTCTTATCTCCTTTGTTCGCCTCTTTGATCAATTTTATGGATTGATCCCTGCCAGCCGTAATGGGAATCACAACTCCCGGAAACAAAACTGTATTCCTTAAGGGAAGAATTGGCAATGTTTCAGGAACATCTTCTTTTCTTATTTCTTCTTCATCTTCTGGCGTCATCAATGGAATCAATTCTGCTTCTTCATCCAGAATGTTCTGAAGTGACAAATTGTCAATATTTATTATTTTCGATTTACTCATACCTTATTTAAGTCATTTTGACATTAATTTTATGATCTTAATATTTAAAATCATAGATGTCTATTTTTTAATCATCTTATTAGGAGCAAGTTAACTTCTTATGAGTTGTTCCTGCGCTTATTGTAATTCAATTCCTGTGCCAAGTCCTCATATCTTCGTGAAAATTAATATTTAAGAAATGAGATAAATTATCTGCCTGATTCTAAATATTTTATAAATAATTGTAAATTTAATTTGCTCAAACTGTAACACAAGAATAAATCGTTTGTCATTAATATAGAAACCACACATTGCAAGTAGAACAAAAACATATAACCGAGCTATTAGTATCATGTAAAGAAGGTAGTACAACAGCGCAATTTGAAATTTACAAATTATACTATAAAGCGATGTTTAATACAGCCATGAGAATAGTACAGAATAGCTATGATGCAGAGGATGTAATGCAGGAAGCATTTTTAAATGCTTTTACAAAACTCGATACATTTAAAGGAGAAGTGCCTTTTGGAGCCTGGTTAAAACGAATCGTGATCAACAGAAGTTTGACACATATAAAAAAGAAAAACAAATTGCAGGAAGTAAACCTTGAAATAGTAGATCATAAGTTAGAAGGCGATGATGAAGAAGTTCAGAATGATTCGAAGGTTGATTATGTCAACTTAAAAGTGAAAGAGGTGTCCAAAGCAATGGGCCTTTTAAAAGAGAGTTACAGAAATATATTGAATTTAAGTCTTGTAGAAGGCTATGACAATGAGGAGATTGCTTTGATATTAGATATTAGTAACGAGAATTGCAGAACGACCATTTCAAGAGCAAAGAGTAGGTTAAGGAAATTATTAATGGAGTCATCCGTATTAAATTAATGTATCATGAAAAATAACATGGAAGATTTTTTTAGAGAGAATAGAAAGGAATTTGATACTGCAGAACCGAATGTTGGGCATTTTGAAAGATTTCAAGCCAAATTGAATAAAGATGAGAAGAAGTCAAAGAAAAATGGAGGAACTCCTTGGTACGTGCTTGCTGTAGCTGCCTCTGTATTATTAATATTTGGATACTGGATGGGTAATTACAATCAATCAAATAGTATTGAACAGGGAATTGAATTAGCGGAAGTGTCACCACAAATGGAGGAAACTCAAAATTTTTATGTGGCCACCATCCAAAAGGAAATAAATGAAATTAAATTAAAGAAAACGGAGGCGAATCAAAAAATTATCGACGATGCCTTTGCACAATTAGAATTACTTGAAACAAATTATCGCAAACTTACTTTAGAGCTCAAAGAAAGCAATGCTGATAAACGTGTTATATACGCCATGATCAATAATTTTCAAAGTAGACTTCAGGTCTTACAGAATTTAATGGATCGACTTGAGGAGTTTGAAGAATTGGTGCCTCAGGAAAATAGAGTCTAATCTTAATAATAAACAAAGTCATGAATAAAAAAATACAATTTATAATAGCAGTTTTTATGGTGTTGCCCATGTTGAGTATGGCCAATCCTATAAAGAAGAAATGGGACCATGAAAAGTCAAAAACCATTAAAAGAGAATTTGATGTAAATGCTGATGCGTTACTCAATATTAAAAATAAGTATGGAAATGTAGATGTTGTTTCCTGGACTCAGAATCGGGTTGAGATCGAAGTTACAATTACAGTAAGTGGTAATAATGAATCTAAAGTGATAGAGCGATTGTCAAAAATCAATGTAAATTTTGAAAGCAGCAGATCAGAAGTTTCAGCGAAAACAAGTATTTCAAACAACTCCAAAGGCTGGTATAATTCAGGAAATAAGATGAATTATGAGATCAATTATAAGGTGAAGGTGCCTGTGACAAATAGTGTTGATCTTAACAATGATTATGGTTCAATATCTCTGAATGAGATCAAAGGAAGGGCTGAGATCAATTGTGATTATGGGAAAATATTGATCGGTAACTTATACCATCATGATAACAGCATCAACATAGATTATACGTCTGACTCAGAAATTGAATTGATGAACGGAGGAAGTATCAATGCAGATTATTCAAAATTTACGGTAGTAAAAGCAAAAAACATTGAGTTGAATGCAGATTATACAGATTCAAAATTTGAAAGTCTGGAAGAATTAAATTTTGTTTGTGATTATGGAAAAGTTGAGGTCGGTAATGCCAACGTTATAGACGGGCATGGAGATTATTTAACAATGCGTTTTGGAACGATCTATAAGAGACTTGATATTCAAGCAGATTACGGTGG
>CAYQPI010000043.1:0-14572 GCA_964419405.1 uncultured Flavobacteriaceae bacterium | reverse complement strand
TCTGGAAGAATTAAATTTTGTTTGTGATTATGGAAAAGTTGAGGTCGGTAATGCCAACGTTATAGACGGGCATGGAGATTATTTAACAATGCGTTTTGGAACGATCTATAAGAGACTTGATATTCAAGCAGATTACGGTGGAATTAAAATAGAAAAGGTGAAAAAAGGATTTGACAGTATAGACATCCATTCAGATTATACCGGCATTAAAATCGGTTTAGAAGAAGGTGTTTCATTCAATTTTGTAGCCAATCTAAGTTACGCTGGTTTTGACTATGACGAAGATAATATTACCTTCTTGAAAAAAGTAGTCAAATCACAATCTAAATATTATGAAGGATTTGTAAATAAAGAAAATTCAGGTGCCAGTATCGAGATCAACTCAGAATACGGAGGTGTCAAACTATATAACAACTAATAAAACCATACTAATGAAAAAAATCATGATTAAATCTGCAGTGTTTCTTTTTATTCTAAGCATGTCATTTGGTACTGCTTATGCTCAAAAAGTAAGAGGAAACGGAAAAACAATTAACAAAACACGAAACGTTGGAAGTTTCGACGGAGTAGGGGTGTCAGGTTCATTTGATGTATTCCTCGTAGAAGGTGATGAAGGAAAACTCGACATTACAGTAGAAGAAAACCTGGAAAAGTATTTAATTACTGAAGTAAAGAACGGTAATTTAAAGATCAAATGGAAAAGTGGCATGAACATTCGAACGAGTTCAAAAACAACGATCACTGTTCATTTTAAAACGATCAATTCTTTGGCAATGGCCGGTTCAGGAGATATTGTTGGAAAAGATGTGATAAAAGGTAATTCATTGGAAGTAGCCGTAGCCGGATCTGGTGATGTCAAGGTGGACATCGAGGTGCAGGAAGTAGAAACTGCTGTATCAGGTTCTGGTGATATTGAACTTTCAGGTACTGCTACAGAATTTGAGGCAGCAGTTTCTGGATCAGGAGATATAGACGCCTATGATTTAAAAGTAGAAAGAGCGGAACTAAGAATATCAGGGTCAGGATTTATTGGCGCTAATATTGAAAAAGAAATTGAGGCGAGAGTTTCGGGCTCAGGAGATATTAAATACAAAGGCCAACCAAGAATTGAAGATATCAAGGTGAGTGGCTCCGGAAACGTGAGTACTTACTAAAAACAGTGTGGTTAGTTAATGAATAAATGTCGGTACTTTTTGTGGTCCCGGCATTTATTTTTTTTGCTCTTTTTTATTTAGTGTTTTAACAATTGCGGTAGAATCACAAAGCTCAACGGTGATGATCAATTCTTTCTGTTCGTTGATCCCTTCAATCCAATAATTTCGACAAGGATCGTTTTTTACCTTACTTTTAGAAAAGTCAATTTCTCCACTAGTCAGAATAGACATAATGTCTAGGCTATCAGTTTCTGAACTGGATAATTGTTCCTTTACTTCTGGGCTAATACTAATACGTTTTTGTTGGATAATATTTAAGATCCTGTCATTTGGCAGCCAATTGCAAGATGCCTTTTTTCCACCGAGAAAAAAAAATACAAGGACGATTCCAATCGCGAAACCGAATCCATAGAGCGTAAAACGCGTTTTCATGTCTTCCATTGACTAGAAAATAAGTAAATTAATGTCTGTAAAAGGTAAGCTAAACCAATCAGCAATATGCTTGTTGGTTAAAATTCCATGATAAAAGTACATGCCTTTCTGAAGACTTTTGTCAAATCTTGCGGCATTTTCAATGCCTCCCATATCTCCAATGTCAAGTAAATATGGGGTGAAAATATTGCTGATCGAGACTGAGGCAGTCCTTGAATATCTCGAAGGGATATTTGGAACGCCGTAATGAATAACACCGTGTTTCACGACAGTTGGTTCTCTGTGCGTGGTAACTTCTGAAGTTTCAAAACAGCCTCCATTGTCAATGCTTACATCAATAATGACAGCTCCATCTTTCATTTGTTCGACCATTGTTTCATCAACGACTACCGGGGTTCTGGTTTTACCTCTGAGTGCCCCAATGACAACGTCGCATTCGGTCAATGATTTTAAAAGATTCTTTGGTTGAATGGTTGAGGTGGCTATAGGATGCGCCAGTTTATGTTGAATACTTCTTAATTTGGTCAATGAATTGTCAAAAACTTCAACGGTAGCGCCGAGACCTTGGGCAGATCGGGCCGCAAATTCAGCAACAGTACCTGCACCAATTATCACTACTTTACTTGGAGGAACTCCACCTATATTCCCTAACAATAGTCCATTCCCCAAATTATTATTATTCATTATTTCAGCCGCAATAAGCACAGAAGCTGTTCCTGCAATCTCGCTTAAAGATTTAACAAGAGGGTAGATGCCATGCGTGTCTTGAATATAATCGAAGGCAATGGCCGTAATTCTTTTTTCTGCCAGGGCCTTGAAATATTCTTTTGTCTGCGTTTTGATCTGCATGGCAGAAATCAAAACACTTTGAGGGTTCATCATTTTAATTTCATCCAGAGAAGGGGGCTCGACCTTTAAAATAATACTACAGGCGAAAACATCATTTGAATTATAAGAAATCTTGGCGCCAGCTTCTGAATATTGATTATCTGTGTAATTGGTCCCATCACCGGCTCCAGATTCTACAACAATTCGGTGTCCGTTTGATGTAAGTGCAGCCACCGCATTGGGCGTTAAACAAATTCGCTTTTCATCAAAATGAGTCTCTTTTGGAATGCCGATATACAATTCATCCTTATGCTTTTTTACTTCAAGCATTTCAGGTTTGGGCATCAGCTCTTCACGGCTGAATGGTGATAATTGTTTAGACATTAGTTGTTAATTCAATGGTTCGGGTGTTATTCGGATTTATGGTCAGCTTGATTATGGCCGCCTCTAAAGGTAATAAATTTTCGACTTTTTCAGGCCATTCAATAAAACACCAGGCATCTTGATCTAAATATTCTTCAATACCCATATCATACGCTTCCTCTTCTTTGTTAATCCGGTAAAAGTCAAAATGGAAGAGTACTCCTGCTTGATCAGACTGATATTCATTGACCAAAGAAAAGGTGGGTGAACTGGTCACATCCTCTACACCCAGTTGTTTTGCCATTTCTTTTATCAAGGTCGTTTTACCAGAGCCCATGGCACCATAAAACAACATGATCCTGGATCCTGACTTCTTAATGAGCCAGCTGGCAATATCAGTTAAATCAGATAGGGTATAGTTCTTTGTCATTGTAATTGATTGTAAAAAGACTGAAAAAAATGCTTAGTTCAAGTCCATTGAGTGGTATACATTCTGAACGTCATCATCTTCTTCAAGACGTTCCAGGAGTTTATCCACATCGGCCTGATCTTCCTCTGTCAGTTTTTTCGTAGTCGTAGGAATTCGTTCAAACCCTGAGGAAAGGATTTCCAGTTCATGTTCTTCCAAATAGGATTGTATGGCACCAAACTGTTCAAAAGGAGCATAAATAAGTATGCCGTCTTCATCTTCAAAAACTTCTTCTACATCAAAATCGATTAATTCAAGTTCAAATTCTTCGAGATCCATTTTAAGACCTGATGCGTCAACTCTGAAATTACAGGTATGATCAAACATAAAAATTACAGACCCCGAAGTGCCGAAGGTTCCGTCGCACTTGTTAAAGGCGGCTCTCACATTGGCCACGGTTCTGTTATTATTGTCAGTAGCTGTTTCTACCAATATCGCCACACCGTGAGGGGCATAACCTTCAAATAGAATTTCCTTGTAATCTGCGGTGTCTTTATCAGATGCTTTTTTAATGGCTCTTTCTACATTGTCCTTTGGCATGTTTGCTGCCTTGGCGTTTTGCATAACAGCTCTAAGTCTTGCATTGGTTTCAGGATTAGGTCCTCCTTCTTTCACCGCCATTACAATGTCTTTGCCAATACGTGTAAACGTCTTGGCCATTGCCGACCAACGTTTCATTTTTCTGGCTTTTCTAAACTCAAATGCTCTTCCCATGTTTTATTATTTGTATCATCTTTTTGTTGTTAAACTTGTATAACTCCTAAATTGAAAGGCTTTTCTATGGGAGCCTGATCCGCAGCCTGAATACCTGAACTAATCCAATGACGTGTTTCGACAGGATCAATAATGGCATCCGTCCATAATCTGGCCGCCGCATAATATGGAGATATTTGTTTGTTGTATTTATCAGTGATTGTTTTTAATATTTCCTCTTCTTTTTCTTTGGTGATTTTTTCACCTTGCTTTTTTAATGTGGCCGTTTCAATTTGCAACAATACCTTGGCAGCCTGAGATCCTCCCATAACAGCTAATTCAGCGCTTGGCCAAGCGACAATGAGTCTTGGGTCATATGCTTTTCCGCACATGGCATAATTTCCTGCCCCATAGCTGTTGCCGATAACAACAGTAAATTTAGGAACCACTGAATTGCTCACCGCATTTACCATTTTCGCACCATCTTTTATTATTCCTGCATGTTCTGATTTGCTTCCTACCATAAAACCGGTAACATCCTGTAGAAATACCAGCGGTATTTTCTTTTGGTTACAATTGGCTATAAACCGTGTGGCTTTATCTGCACTGTCAGAGTATATGACGCCACCAAATTGCATTTCTCCTTTTCCGTTTTTGACCACCTTTCGTTGATTGGCCACAATACCAACGGCCCAACCATCAATTCTCGCATAGGCACATATAAGTGTTTTCCCGTAACCCGCTTTGTATTCCTGCATTTCAGAATGATCAACCATGCAACGAATAATTTTTTTCATATCATACTGTGCGGAACGCTCTTTGGGTAAAAGTCCATAAACATCAGCTTCATTTTCCTTAGGTTTTGCAGATTGGGTTCTGTCAAAACCCGCAGAGTCAGGGGCACCAATTTTATCAATGATTTGGATGATGGTATTCAGAGCATCCTGGTCGTCTTCGGCCTTATAATCACAAACACCGGATATTTCAGTATGTGTGGTAGCACCACCTAGTGTTTCATTATCGATCATTTCACCGATGGCAGCTTTGACCAGATAACTTCCTGCTAAAAAGATACTACCTGTTTTGTCTACGATCAGTGATTCATCGCTCATAATAGGCAGATACGCACCGCCTGCCACACAACTGCCCATTACGGCAGCAATTTGAGTGATTCCCATGCTACTCATGATGGCGTTATTTCTAAATATACGTCCAAAATGTTCTTTATCAGGAAAGATCTCGTCCTGCATAGGTAAAAAGACACCGGCACTGTCTACCAAATAGATGATGGGAAGTTTGTTTTCCATGGCAATCTCTTGCGCTCTTAGATTCTTTTTTGCCGTAATCGGAAACCAGGCTCCGGCCTTTACTGTGGCGTCATTTGCCACAACAATACATTGCTTTCCTTTGATGAGGCCAATTTTAACAACGACCCCACCGGAAGGACAGCCGCCTTGATCCAAATACATATCATCACCTACAAAAGCGCCTATTTCAAGCGCCTTTTCTGGCGAGTCGAATAAGAAGTCAACCCGCTCCCTGGCAGTCATTTTTCCTGTGGCATGAAGTTTGGCAATACGGGCATCACCACCTCCTTTGTATACGAGTTTTAGTTTCTTCTTTAATTGAGCGATTAGCAGCTTGTTGTGATCTTCGTTCATATTGAAGTTGATATCCATGCCTTTTTGTAAGATTTTAAAGGGCTAAAGTACGAAATGCAACTTAATTTTAAGCAAATAGTTACCTAGAAAGTAATTACCATGGTAAGTATTAAATATTTTGTCTATATTTGCAGTCTAATTTAAACAAACAGAAATGAAAAAAATAAAGATTTTATACTGGTCAAGTACTGGTTTATTAAGTGCGTTGCTTTTGATGTCTGCAGGGATGTATGTGTTTAACAATGAAGAAGTGTCAAAACTCTTCACAAGTTTTGGTTATCCGCTATACATCATTTATCCTTTGGCAGTTGCTAAAGTTGCAGCGGTGAGTGTTTTATTAAGTCAGAAACAGTCAGTTGTTAAAGAATGGGCGTACTCAGCACTATTCTTCGAATTTGTTTTGGCCTTCTTTGCTCATTTTATGATAGGTGACGGAGAGCAATTTGGCGCTGTTATCGCCATGATTTTATTAATCGCATCATACGTATCAGGAAGAAAATTATTTATTAAAAATTAATGAACATGAAAAATATTATAACGATAGGAGGAAGTACAAGTAAAGCATCAATCAATAAAGTTCTTGCAGAATATGCAGGAAGTCTTATGGATGGAGTTAAAATCATCAATCTGGATTTAAATGATTATGACCTGCCTTTATATTCCATAGATATTGAAACTGAAGCAGGGTTTCCAGATGATTTAAAAGATTTGAATGCCTTAGTGGAAGAAGCAGATGGTATCATATTGTCATTAGCTGAACACAATGGTGCCTATAGCGCAGCTTTTAAAAATGCCTTTGACTGGCTGTCAAGAATTGAAGGTAAGGTTTGGAGAAACAAGCCCATGCTCTTATTGAGCACCTCTCCGGGTCCCAGAGGTGGACAATCTGTAATGGAACTGGCCTTAAGCAGGTTTCCATACAATGGTGGGAATATCATAGCTTCCATGACATTTCCTTCATTTGGACAGAATTTCAACAATGGTGAGGTCACCAATGAGGCATTAAAACTGCAGCTGACTGATGCTGTGGATGCCTTGGCTAAAGCGCTGTAGCCATGGGTGATTTAGGAAAAGAAATAAACTCTACGTTCCCGAATCAAAAAGTAAAGGCCATGCTGAATATTAAGTATACGGCAAGCTGGCTTGACCAAATTGGGAACAGGCTTTTAAAACCATATAATATTTCTGAACAGCAATACAATATTCTCAGAATACTCAGGGGTGCGAAAAAAGAAATTATGGTGGCAGAAGTGAAGCAGCGGATGATTCAAAAATCTCCGAATAGTACCCGTCTAATGGACAAACTATGTGAGAAAGGTCTGATCGAAAGAAGCAGATGTGAAAATGACAGAAGGGTTGTGTTTGTGAAAATTACAAAAAAAGGCCTTGAATTGATCGATAAGATTGATTTGTCGGAGTTTGAGATTCATTTGAATCGTCTCACGGAAAAAGAAGCTAAAGTATTAAATGATTTGTTGGATAAAATAAGATAATGATGATATGAAATCAAAACTATATAAATCCCTTGATCGGGGCTATGCTGATTACGGGTGGCTAAAGGCAAATTACTCCTTTAGTTTTGCAAATTATAGAGATAGTGAAAAAGAACATTTTGGAGCGCTAAGAGTCTTAAATGATGACTTTATACAAGGTGGTGCTGGTTTTGGAGAACATCCGCATCATAACATGGAAATTATTAGCATTCCTTTATCTGGTAGTCTTAAGCACAAAGATTCAATGAGCAATACCTGGATTCCTTTAGAAACCGGTGAGGTGCAGGTAATGTCTGCAGGAAAGGGCATTCAGCATGCAGAAAAAAACGGATCTTCCAATGAGTTGTTAAATTTATTTCAAATTTGGGTCATTCCCGATAAGATGCATATTGAGCCTAATTATGGACAGAAATTATTCGATGCTTCTAAAAGAAAAAATGCTTTGCAGGTTCTGGTCCATTCTTATAAAGATGCATTAAACGATGTTTTAAGCATCCGTCAGGATGCTCAGATTTCGAGAATAGATCTATCTCAAGGAAATACCTTTGATTATACTTTGAGATCTCAAAATCACGGGGTATATGTCATGCTTATTTCTGGACAAGTGGACATCGACAATTCTTTATTGGATCCAAGGGATGCTATTGGTGTTTGGCAGACTGATTCTTTTCAAATAAGCTCGAAAAAAGATGCCGAAGTATTATTCATTGAAGTACCTATGGTTTTTTAATCATTTTAAGCATCTACGGTCGTATTCCTAAGCATTTGATTCAGGGATTCAATATATATTAAAATTATAGCGTTTTCTATTCTAATTCTGCAGCGCAATTCTTATGTTTGCAGCATTAATTTAGGAGCATATATTGATCATTAATGATGAAGAAATTTAACGATTTTATTTGGGAAACCCACGGTATTCACGCTGGTACTGAAAACGATCATGTAAAACATGGTATTGACAAACTTGAGGATATAGTTGATAAGGCAATCGAACAAAATCATCCAAGTATCACTTTTATCATACATTCTCCAAGATTGACAAACTTCAGGTATGAGGCAGAAAGGGATACCAATATTAAGTTTATCAGAGGAGATCGTTCATACCTTAATTATCCTAAAAGGATCGCTAACCTTCGAAAAAAATATGAGGGTAAGATCAATATCAAATATGGCGTAGAGCTTGAGTGGATGGGGCCGGATCTTGGATTGTTATGGTCGAGATCCAAAATTTTTCAAGCTGAAGAAGCTGATTTTGTGATTGGTTCAGTTCATTTTGCACCAGAAGGATTGCCATATGACGGATCCAAAGAGGAGGCCCTTGAATTATTGAAATTAAGAGGTTCCCTGGAAGCTTATTGGAATGGGTATATTAATGAAATGATTCAGATGATTGAGTGTTTTGGTGATATGATCCAGGTTGTGGGTCATATTGATCTTCCAAAACTGAATGTAGAGGTGCCGGAGGTATTAAAGAATTTTGAAAGCAGTTCTCATCCTTTAGCGAATAAATTCAGAACCTTATTAGAAATTATTGCAGACCGTGATCTGGCACTGGATGTTGATATGGCTGGTGATTTCAAAGGGGTTGGAGTATATCCTTCACAAAATATATTAAAACGTGCATTTGACTTACAGATTCCTGTTGCCTTAGGAACTGACACACATCATGTCAGGTATTACGGATTAAACTTTAAGGAGAGTCTTGAGTATATCTATGAGGCTGGATATGAGCAATATGTGAGTTTTTCAAAGTTGATTCCTGAAAAGAGAACCATTTTTGACGACCATGAATTAAAAGTAAAATATACCATACTCAATAAAGGAATTGAATTGTTAAATCAGCGTTTCCATCATGGAAGCAGAAGAATTATTCCTGATTTTTCTTTTGGAGGGTCTTTCTCTGAATTTATCGATATCTATAAGAATGCCACAGGGATGGGTGAATATAATGCGGTGAGAATACGAAAAGGAAATAAGTCTATTACGGTTTCAAATGAAACGCCTGAAGCACAGGGTATACGAGTAAAAGGCTTGTTTTCAAAACACCTTGATCAAGCGGGTGTATTGTCGTCTTTATTTAACTCGTTGGCCTCTGAAGGGGTGAATGTTGAAACGGCCAGATTACATTCTAATAATGATGGTACAGCCGTAGCGTTTTTGACTCTTGAACAAGAAAATGGAAATGTAAAAAACGCCATTGACTTTGTACATGGAACCGATCAAAATACTTTTTTAGAACTCTCCTATTCTGAAGATATTGAACTGCCTGAGTTTAATGGGAAAGGGGTCTACCTATATGAAATGGACGGGGTAGATTTAAAAATTGCCTTAAATTCTAAAATGATTTTGACCAGGCATGAAAATTCTCCGGGTGTCTTGCTTATTTTATTATCAGCTCTGGCATCAAAACATATCAATATTATTGATATGAGACTTGGGAAAAGAAATAAAGTGGGATACTCAGCATTGGCTATTGATGGTGATTCTAATGTAATCCGTGAGCTGCTTACCAAGTTAGGAGATCAGTATTACGAAGCCAATCTTGTTGAGTTTTTCAGCATGTAATTATAAAGGTCACTTAGCTTTTAAACAAGTTATCTGCGTTTTTAAAAGCTTTGAATTCTAAGGCGTTTCCTTCAGGATCAATAAAAAACATGGTGGCCTGTTCTCCAACTTCTCCTTTAAATCGGATATAGGGTTCGATGATAAAATGCATTCTGTGGTTGGCAAGCTTTTGTTGTAATGTTTCCCATTGATTCCATTCTAAAACTACCCCAAAATGAGGCACTGGAACCTGATGGCCATCTACCTCACTATATACTTTTTTTTGAGCTACACTTCCCTCTGGTCTTTCATGAATGACGAATTGATGACCGAAAAAATTGAAATCGACCCAGGAAGACGAGCTTCTACCTTCCTTACACCCCAAGACGTCTCTATAAAAATTTCTGCATAGGCTGAGATTATCGACAGTAATGGCGAGATGAAAAGGGCTAATAGTGCTCATAGCAGTAGTATAGTTTTAGTTGGTCAAAAATGTAAAGCTCAGTATAAATATATTCATTTTAATAATTTTATCACTTAGAAATGTATCTTTATCAAAAATATACAATGAAAATTACATCTCTATGTTTGGTTTTTTTAAGTCTTTCAATCTTTGTGTCTTGTGATATGGAAACTAAAAATGAACTTGTCAAAAAAGAAGAAAGAAAGGGAGAAGTTAGTGTAAAAAAACTAAGACATGTGGTCTTGTTCAAATTTAAGGAAGGTACTTCAGATCTCGATATCCAAAAAGTAGAAGAAGCCTTTTCCTCACTTCCTTCTAAAATTAAAGAGATCAAGGCTTTTGAATGGGGATTGAATAATTCGCCTGAAAACTTGAATAAGGGTTTTTCACATGGGTTTTTGCTGACTTTTGACAGTGAAAAGGGCAGGGATGTGTATTTGCCTCATCCAGATCATAAGGCATTTAGTGCCCTTGTGGGACCTCTATTAGAAGATGTGATGGTATTTGATTATTGGACCGAATAAATTAACAATTTATGAAATTTTTAAAAATTGCCCTGTTGCTCATAAGCGTTTCGGGTTTTGCACAAGAAGACGAAAAAGTATTAAGAACGATTTACGATACCTCTCTGAGTAATGGCATGAGCTACACCTGGTTAGAACATTTATCCAATGAGATAGGAGGAAGATTGTCTGGATCAGAAGGGGCACAGAAGGCTGTTGAATACACGCAGTCTGAATTGAAGAAATTAAATCTTGATAAGGTTTGGTTGCAACCCGTCATGGTGCCAAAATGGGTGAGGGGTGAGAAAGAAACTGGCTTTTTTGAATCTGGAGGTAAACGATATGAATTAAATATATGCGCTTTGGGTGGGTCGATAGCAACGCCAGAACAAGGACTTGCTGGTGAGGTCATTGAAGTTCAGGGTATTCAGGAATTAAAATCTTTGGGTTCAGATAAGATCAAGGGTAAAATTGTGTTTTATAATCGTGCCATGGACGAAACCTTGATTCAAACGTTTCAGGCCTATGGCGGTTGTGTAGATCAAAGATACGCAGGAGCTATGGAAGCGGGTAGACTGGGAGCTATAGGTGTCATTGTAAGATCCCCGAATTTACGCTTGGATGATTATCCTCATACAGGTTCCATGACCTATGGTAATCTTCCGGTGGAACAGCGAATTCCTTCTGCGGCCATCAGTACGAATGATGCTGAGAAGCTGAGTGCTTATCTAAAAAAAGACGAAAATCTGATGCTTGGTTTTAAACAACAATGTGAGCAGCTGGAGGATGTAGAATCATACAATGTCATTGGAGAAATTACAGGTTCGGAGTTCCCGAATGAATTTATTGTCGTTGGAGGACATCTTGACTCCTGGGATCTTGGAGATGGTTCCCATGACGATGGAGCAGGAGTTGTTCAATCTATGGAGGTGCTTCGATTAATGAGTATGCAAGAAAAGAAACCCAAAAGAAGTATTCGGGTTGTACTATTTATGAATGAGGAAAATGGTTTGCGTGGAGGTAAAAAATATGCTGAACAGGCAAAAGCGAATAATGAGAATCATGTGATGGCGCTTGAAAGCGATGCAGGAGGCTTTACGCCTCGTGGCTTTTCTTTTGACTGTAGTGATGAAGAATTTGCACAGGTAAAAAGTTGGGAGCCACTCTTTAAGCCTTACCTGATACATTACTTTGAAAAAGGCGGAAGTGGTGCAGATATTGGTCCTTTAAAGTCTGAAGGGATGGTACTTGCTGGACTAAGACCAGATTCACAGCGTTACTTTGATCACCACCATACTGCCATTGATACTTTTGATGCTGTTCATAAAAGAGAACTGGAACTGGGGGCGGCCACCATGACATCGCTGATCTATTTGTATGACAAATACGGTACTTCAAAAAAAGTGACACTTCCCGTTAAAAATTAAGACATCATGAAAAAGGTTATTATCATATTATTTTTAATTCTCATCAATATTCAAATAAACGCTCAAAGTATGATTGAAAAATTGCCATATAGAGAAATTCCAGAGACATCCGCAGACTACACAGCTGGTACAGTTGTGGCCCGAATGGTGGATGGATTAGGTTTCCGGTATTACTGGGCAACAGAAGGATTGACTCGAACAGATTTAGATTTTAGGCCCTCTGATGAGGCCAGAACAAGTTCAGAAACCATTGATCATATCCTGGGTTTATCCACCACGATCGTTAATACAGCGCTGCATAAACCAAACAAAGGAAATGATTTTTCTTCATTGACCTTCGAAGAGAAAAGAGCCTTGACCTTATCAAATTTAAAAACGGCTGCAGAAATTTTTAGATCTAGTCAGGATCTAAATGAATTTACCATTGTGTTTACAAATGATAAGGGGAGTAGTGAGTACCCCTTATGGAACCATATTAATGGGCCGATTGCTGATGCGATATGGCATTGCGGACAGCTCGTAAGTTTTAGACGGTCTTCAGGGAATCCTTATAACTCAAAAGCCAGTATGTTTAGAGGCAAATTAAGAGATTAATCTGTAGCAGTACTCGAGGTATCAGATTGGATTTACAGCACAATAAACCACTATAGTGATAAGCTCATTTTTATGTCACTCCTGGTATAAGGGTTGTTATTCTGGTCTAAAGGAATTTCTTTGAAACCAAATTTTTTATAGATATAAATGGAATTTTCTAGTTTAGTACTTGAATACAATACTAGCTTTTCCCATTGTTGTTCTTTGGAAAAGGCGATGCAAAATGTCATCATTTTTTGCCCTATGCCTAATCCTCTTGCCGAAGGGGCGACGGCCATCTTACCTAATTCAAATACTTTGGAACTTAACTTGATCAAGGCAAATGTTCCCAGTATCTTGCCATTGTCCTGGTAAAAAAAAATAAAGCCTCCTTTATCAATAATTGATGCCTGACATGATTCCAGTAATTCTCTGTCGTGGTCTTCTACATAAAAGAACTGTTCCAACCATTCAAGATTCAGGTCTCTGAAATGAGCAGCCAATTCAGGTCTGTACGGAATGAGTTGATTCATCGGGACGACATCGAGATAAATTACATTTTTGTATCTACAAAATCCATCATGGCCGCCTCTATTTTTAGACTTTTCTCAAAGATATGTTGAGCTTTTGATAGAATGGCCTCAACATAGGATTGATCTGAAATATCTTTGGCATTGATTCTGACATTAAAATAAGCACCGGACACAGCTGTTCTTGCGCATAAAATGCCAACAGCAGCATCAGACAATGAATTTGCCAGACCATCTTTGATCATGGCTTCCATAACTTCCATAGAGTTAAAAGCTGTTTCCATCACTTCCAATGGAATTTCAGTCGCGTATTTGGTAGCTGATTGTATGGCTTCTTTTCTAAGCTTTTTTTCCTCTTCGGTTCCTTTAGGCAATCTAAAAGCCGCAATAATTTTATTGAATGAATTGGTGTCTTCATCAACGAGGTAAAGTAATTTGTTTTTGTAGACTTGTCCCTTGCGAGCCCATTCTGAAAATTGTTCCCATTTCTCATCCCAGCCTGGTTTATGGGCTGAAAGATTCGCCACCATAGTACCCAAAGAAACACCTAAGGCTCCTACATAGGCTGAAATGGAGCCACCTCCGGGCGCCATGGATTCACTGGCCGTTTCTTCGGCTAGATTTTTGGCACTTAGATCAATAAGTTTTGATGACTCGGCAGCTTCCAGTTGATATTCAATTATTTTTTCCTGCGGATCAAAGGGTTTTAAATCGTCAAGACCTAATGACTTGACAGCAATTTTGATCTTCTCACTTTCAGAGATTCCCAATGAGCGTTGTTGTTTTGTCAGATAATAATCTGCCGCATCTAACATGGCCTGCAATGGAATCAATCCGATGAGTTCTGAGCCTGTTACACGAAGTCCTCTTTCATTTGCTGAGGTGCAGGTTGCATCAAATGCCTCATGCATGGAAGTAATGCTAATATTGGTAAGATTGTATGAGATCTGGGCAATTCCATATTCCTCAATATACCATCCTATTCCCTTTACTGCTTTTAATTTACCAGGGATCCTCACAGGTTCACCATCAGCATCAAGCACTTTTTTGCCTGTGGCAGGATTCCCTTCTCGTTTAATCCTTCCTGCCTCTCTAATATCAAAGGCAATGGCATTTGCGCGTCTGGTCGATGTTGTATTTAAATTGACATTATAAGCGATGAGAAAATCCCTTGCAGATATGGCTATAGCTCCCGTTTTGGCCACATGTTCATTGAATGCTGAAGGTCCAAAATCAGGAATCCATTCTGTATTTGAGAGTTTTTCCTGCAATCCTTCATATTCGCCAGACCGGCAATGCGCCAGATTCACTCGTTGTTCTTTTTTTGCTGCATTTTCATAAAAATATCCTGGTATGCCTAGTTCGTTCCCTACACGTTCGCCTAAACGATGTGCATAAACAGCGGTTTCTTCTAAGCTTATACCTGAAATAGGAACAAG
>CAYQPI010000042.1:0-2327 GCA_964419405.1 uncultured Flavobacteriaceae bacterium | reverse complement strand
GAAGATGATAATGACACGCTGGCGAAAGCAGGTCTGTTGGATGTAAAGCAACAAGCAGTTGCCTATTATTATTCGACCGAAGAAATAGGAAAGAATTATTTAAATTATTTACCGGTTCCCGGAGAATACGAACCTTGTATTACGGTTGAATCTGTAGGTGGAAAAGCATGGACATTATGAGTACGAAAGACGGAGCAAACAACACTTTTGACGCCATCGTCATCGGTTCCGGCATAAGCGGAGGCTATGCGGCGATGGAATTGTGTACCAAAGGCCATAAAACCTTATTGCTGGAGCGAGGACGGATGGTGAGGCACGGGGAGTATCCAACTGCCAATATGGATCCATGGGATTTACCTAATCAGAATAAAGTGCCCCATAAAGAAATAAAGGAGCATTATTTTCAGCAAAACAGGTTGAACTGGTGGTTAAATGAAGATAATAAACATTGGATCAATAAGGATAGTGATTATTCTTATGATGAGGTGAAAAGATTTGATTGGATCAGAGGACATCATGTGGGAGGTCGATCGATCATGTGGGGAAAGCATTGTTATCGCTGGAGTGATATTGACTTTGAAGCCAATAAGAAGGAGGGTGTCGGCGTAGATTGGCCCATTCGATATAAAGATATTGAACCCTGGTATGACAAGGTAGAAACTTTTGTAGGTGTGAGTGGTCAGAAGGAGGGCTTAAAACAGGTGCCTGATGGAAAGTTTTTACCGCCATTTCCCTTGAATTGCGCTGAGCAGCATTTTAGAGAAGAGGTTGCCAAGGTATACCCGGAAAGAGTAGTGACACCAGGTAGAGTGGCTCATTTGACAGAATATGATCCTGAAATTCACAAAGGACTTAGGGGGAAGTGCCAGAATCGAAACAGATGCCACAGGGGTTGTCCGTATGGAGCCTATTTTAGCAGTGTTTCATCGACTATCCCTGTAGCAAATGAAACAGGTAATTTGACGATTCGTGCCAATAGTATTGTGGCAGAGATCATCTATGATGAAGCATCTAAAAAAGCTTCAGGTGTGCGGGTAATTGACAAGGAGAGCAAAGAGGAAATCATTTTTAATGCACGTATCATTTTCTGTAATGCGAGCACTGTGGGAACAACAGCCATCCTTTTGAACAGTCGTTCCAAAACCTTTCCAAAAGGATTGGGTAATGGCAGCGGAGAACTGGGGCACAATGTGATGGATCATCATTATGGGATGGGTGCGTATGGTGAAATGCCCGGATTTGACGACACCTATTATAAAGGAAGAAAACCTGCGGGCTTTTATATACCAAGGTTTAGAAATATTGATGAGGATACAAAAACAAAAGACTACAAAAGAGGCTTTGGATATCAGGGCGCGATAAACAGGTCTAAGAATAATCCTGATGGTTTGATCGGGGAAGCGTTAAAAGATGAGCTTTTTAAACCAGGACCTTATTTCTTAGGCATGTCAGCCTTTGGAGAGATTTTACCAAATCACGACAACAGGATGTATTTGAATTTTGAGAAGAAAGACAAATATGGAATCCCCGTAATTACCTTTGACGCTGCCTTAAGAGAAAATGAAATAAAAATGAGGGAAGATGCTGTAAAATGTGCCGTTGAAATGCTGGAGGCTGCAGGCTGTAAAAATATTGGATCATTTAATGGTGAAACAGCACCAGGGGCATGCATCCATGAAATGGGAACTGCTCGGATGGGTCGAGACCCTAAAACGAGCGTCCTGAACAAATGGAACCAGATGCATGAGGTGCCAAATGTTTTTGTCACTGACGGTGCCTGTATGACCAGTTCTGGAACGCAGAACCCAAGCATAACCTATATGGCATTGACTGCGAGAGCGGTAGATTATGCGGATAAGCAGATCAAGGCAGGAAAGTTATAGTCAACATACATGGCTTTTTTCACCAAATGCCAATAACAAAACTGCTTATAAGCTTATTCTTGTAAGCAGTTTTGTTATTAGTGATTTTCAAAGTATTTAAGCCTGCTCGATTTGACTTCTGTTTGGCATCAGCCAATTCATCCAGCTTTTTTGCACTTTTTTGGGTACTTCAGATTTGATCTCATCGATTTGTTCGATCTCCCAATTCTCAAAATACTTGCCTTTTGCAGTGAGGCGGTAATAACCTTCTCTTCTAACGCTTTCTACGTATCCATTTTTAGCAAGGTAATCAATCGCCTCTTTTAATAAAGGTCGCGTATTGGCCTCGTCTTTAAACTTTTTCCTTGAATAATTCCAAATACTGTATTCGTTAAAATCCAATTTGTAGGGTTGTAGAAACTTTAAAATTCGGGTAGTGTTGGTTTTAGTAATTTCATCCATAGC
>CAYQPI010000041.1:0-4695 GCA_964419405.1 uncultured Flavobacteriaceae bacterium | reverse complement strand
GATGGAGGAATGGGAGGTTTTGATGTATATGCAACTCGATTGGTTGATTATACACCAGAGCCGATTCAATTAAACGAACCTATTAATTCAAGTGCAGACGACTTTACCTTTATCATTAACTCGACGACCAGAAAGGGTTATGTTTCTTCGAATAGAAGCGGTGGCGAAGGAGACGACGATATTTATTCTTTTATTGAAGAAGAACCGGTTGTTTTCAAATGTAGTCAGTTGATTACCGGAGAGGTCAGAGATCAGAATACAACTGAAATCATTCGAGGAGCCGTTGTGGCCATAAAAGATACAGATGGTAATATTGTTAAGGAAGTCGTCGTTGATGAAGAGGGTGTTTTTGAACTTCCGGTATATTGTGATACAAGTTATAAGTTAGAAGGAAGCAAAGAAGGGTACACGACACAGAGTAAGTCCTTAACGACTTCTATGGAGGCTGATAAAAAATTAAAACTTCTGATCTTATTAGGAACCGGTGAAATATTGGAACAGGCTGAGGCTCCGGTAGCGATTGTTGAAGACAAGCCAGAGGGACTTCCAGAAGTACTTCCTGAAGAAATTGTAAAAGTCAGACCAAGTACCTATGTTGTCAATATCGAACCTATTTATTTTGAATTGAATTCATCCTATCTAAATAAGGATGCTAAAATCGAACTGGATAAAGTAATCGATCTAATGCATAAGTATCCTGATATGATCATTGAATCTGGTTCTCATACAGATTCAAGAGGTATTGTTGGGTACAATACATGGCTTTCTACAAGAAGAGCCGCCTCTACAGTGAATTATATCATTGATAGTGGAATCGATCCGAGCAGGATCACAGGGAAAGGGTACGGAGAGACTCAACTCATCAATGGATGTGCAGATGGTGTAGAATGTACCGAAGCACAACACGCCATGAACAGGCGTACCGAATTTGTGATCATAAAAATGTAGTCAAATCAAATACTAAAAGCCAACGAATTTCGTTGGCTTTTTAATAAAGTATTATCAAAAATATGAAAAGGTTATTCTTCATTTTATTTGCATGCTATTCAGTGGCTTCTTATGCGCAGTTAACCGCTGCTCAATATCAGGTTAAAAGCCTTGAAGCCAACTCTGAAAACGGAGATTTTGGAACAACTTTCTACGGACCTAACAAGATCGTTTTCTCATCTTCACGAAAAAATGGTATTTCAAATAAGACCTGGGATGGTAATGATCAACCATTCTTAGACCTGTATATTGGGAATGTAGAAGCCGATGGTGAAATCACAAAGGTCAAACCGTTTTCGAATGCGGTGAATTCAAAATACCATGACGCTATGGTCGCATTTTCACCTGATTTAAAACAAATATATTTTACGTCTAATAATTATATGGATGGTAAGGTCAGGTCTGGAAACCTGAAGATATTTCGAGCGAATGTTGGTGTTTCGGGAAGCAGGACCAATGTGCAAACGCTGACCATCAATAACGATAAATTTAGTACGGGTCACCCCTTTGTTTCAAAGGACGGGAAGAAATTATACTATATTTCTGACATGCCAGGAGGTGAAGGAGGGACAGATATTTATGTGACGACCATAAATAATGGACATTACGGCGCACCTAAAAACCTGGGACCTACTGTCAATTCGAAGTATAAAGAATATTCGCCCTTTGTTGATGGCGACATTTTATATTTTTCTTCGAACAAACCTGGAGGTGAAGGAGGATTTGATATTTATATGACAAAACTCGATGGCTCAATACCAGAACCCATAAACCTTGGGAAACCGATGAATAGTAAAGGAGATGATATCTCTTTTATCATCAATAGAGATACGCAAAGAGGGTATTTTTCTTCTAACAGACGTGGTGGAAAGGGAGATGATGATATATACCGTTTTAAGGAACTGACTGTTAATCCGATTTGTGACCAGGTAGTTCGAGGTGTCATTCTGGATGCCAAAACAGAACAACCTCTTTCCAATGCGTTTGCTGCCATATATAATAGCAAGGGGGAAAAGGTTAGAAGAATTGAAACCCTCAAGGATGGAGCATTCTTTTTCAAAGTTAAATGTGACGAGACCTATAAAATTGGTGGCGATAAATATGGTTATTTTGAATCAGACACAACTTTTGTGACTTCCAGAGAAAATGGCTATGAGAACCTCATTGCTGTAAAATTGAAGGAAAAAGAGTTTATTGAAATGAATGGGAAAGAAATTCTCAATGTTAAGTCAATTGAATTTGAATTGAACAAAGCTGATATTGCGAAAAGTTCATATGAGAATTTGGCAAAAGTTGTTCGGTTAATGGAAAAATTCCCAAATATGATCATTCAGTTTGGTGCCCATACCGATGCAAGAGGAGGTGATGGATACAATATGTGGCTTTCGCAAAAAAGAGCTTCAGAAACGGTTCGATATCTGATTGGAATTGGTGCGGACCCAAGAAGAATTACCGGGAAAGGGTTTGGAGAGACTAAATTGGTCAATGAGTGTTCAAATGGCGTTAAATGTACAGAAGTACAACATCAGCAAAACAGAAGAACTGAATTTGTCGTGATAAAAAAATAATTTACTGGAAATCAATAAGAACAAGTTAAGCACCCGCCAAAAGTCGGGTGCTTTTTTGTTTGATATGAACGAAAATTTTGAGAAAATATGTACTTTTGCGGCTTTAATAGAATTCGCAAGAAAACATGGGTCAGATTTTTAATGAATACAAGGGATTAAATCTTCCGAACATTGCCGACAAAACTCTCGAATTTTGGGAGGATAATAAGATATTTGAACAAAGTATTAGCTCACGAGAGGGAAAGGAACCTTTTGTGTTTTTTGAAGGGCCACCATCGGCAAATGGTTTGCCTGGAATTCACCATGTTATGGGAAGAGCGATTAAAGATCTATTCTGTCGCTATAAAACCTTAAAAGGATTTCAAGTTCAGCGAAAAGCAGGATGGGATACACATGGTTTGCCTATTGAATTAGGAGTGGAAAAGGAACTTGGAATTACAAAAGAAGACATCGGTAAAAAAGTAAGTGTTGAAGCGTATAATCAGGCTTGTAAAAAGGCGGTTCTGAGGTATACTGATGTGTGGGAAAATTTGACCAAGAAGATGGGACACTGGGTAGACATGAATGACCCTTATGTCACTTACAAACCGAAGTATATGGAAACACTTTGGTGGTTGCTCAAAGAATTGTATACCAAAGATCTATTGTACAAAGGGTATACCATTCAGCCTTATTCACCCAAGGCAGGTACAGGATTGAGTTCTCATGAATTGAATCAACCAGGAACCTATCAGGATGTGACAGACACCACAGTGGTTGCACAGTTTAAGTCGATTAAAGAGACCTTACCAGAACAGCTGCAAAAAATTGATGGTGACATTTTCATTCTGGCATGGACGACGACGCCATGGACACTTCCATCAAATACAGCACTAACAGTAGGAAAGAAGATTGATTATCTAATCGTAAAGACATTTAATCAATACACCTTTGAACCGATTAACGTAGTGCTTGCGAAGAAATTGCTTTCTTATCAAATGGGTAAGAAATTTCAAGAGGTTGAAACAACAGATGATTTAGCAAGTTATAAAGAAGGTGATAAGTCAATCCCTTATGTGGTTGTTGCTGAATGTAAAGGAGCTGATTTGGTGGAGAGCCGATACGAACAATTGATGCCTTTCGCCCTGCCTTATAAAAATGCAGAAAATGCTTTTCGGATCATTTCCGGAGACTTTGTGACTACAGAAGATGGAACCGGAATTGTTCATACGGCACCTACTTTTGGAGCCGATGATGCCTTGGTGGCGAAACAGGCCAGCCCTGAAGTGCCTCCCATGCTCGTATTGGACGCTCATGACAACCCTGTTCCTTTGGTGGATTTACAAGGAAAGTTTATTGGCGATATGGGACCTTATGCAGGTAAATATGTCAAGAATGAATATTATGACGATGGTCAACAACCCGAGCGATCGGTAGACGTTGAATTAGCGATACAACTCAAAGAAGAGAACAGGGCATTTAAGGTTGAAAAATACAAACACAGTTATCCGAATTGCTGGAGAACAGATAAACCCATTTTATATTACCCATTAGACTCATGGTTTATCAGAGTCACGGATAAGCGTGATAGAATGTTTGAGCTGAACCAAACCATCAACTGGAAGCCAAAATCAACTGGAGAAGGCAGGTTTGGTAACTGGTTGCAGAATGCCAATGACTGGAATTTATCCAGATCAAGGTTTTGGGGTACACCACTACCAATTTGGAGGTCAAAAGATGGCACAGAAGAGATCATCATCGGTTCTGTTGAAGAGCTAAAATCTGAAATGAAAAAGTCCATTGACAAAGGTTTTATGGACAAAGACATTTTTGAAGATTTTGTTATTGGTGATATGAGTGATGAAAACTATGACAAGGTAGATTTGCATAAGAATATAGTTGACCAGATCGTGCTGGTTTCTGCTTCAGGGCAGGCAATGACCAGAGAATCTGACCTTATTGATGTTTGGTTTGATTCAGGTGCAATGCCTTATGCTTTATTGCATTATCCCTTTGAAAATAGAGATAAAATTGATAAGAAAGGATTTTATCCGGCTGATTTTATAGCTGAAGGAGTTGATCAGACCAGAGGATGGTTTTATACCCTTCATGCGATTGCAACGATGAATTTTGACAGTGTTGCCTATAAGAATGTAGTATC
>CAYQPI010000040.1:0-9351 GCA_964419405.1 uncultured Flavobacteriaceae bacterium | reverse complement strand
AAGGCCAATTGGGAGGTCGAAGAACGCATTGTTCTCAAACCTTAAAGCCGGTCAATTTAGGGTGTTTTTTATTTTTTTATTGTGATTTTTATTTCTTTATTCTTGGAGAGAAGTTAGTATCTTTGTTGTTTAGAATCGTTTTAATTAAGAAGATAATGAGTTTTAAGAAACAAGATATTTATAAGGCCCTTGAAAAGATAACAGCGCCGGGTGAAGGTGGGAACCTTATTGAGACCAAGGCGGTAACAAATGTGGTTATATTTGGAAAAGAGATTTTAGTAGATGTAACCATTAAGAACCCTTCACTTCAGGCCAAAAAGAAGATTGAAGTTGAAATAATGAAGGTGATTCATGACGAGGTAGATGAAAAGACAGATGTAAAGGTTAATGTCAAGGTAGATGCTCCAGCAAAACCGGCTCCGATAAGAGGGAATCAAATTCCTGGTGTTAAAAATATCATTGCCGTCGCTTCCGGAAAGGGAGGGGTAGGTAAATCTACTGTCACTGCGAATGTAGCCGTATCATTGGCAAAGATGGGATTCAGTGTAGGTATTTTGGATGCTGACGTGTACGGGCCATCTATGCCAATCATGTTTGATGTTGCCAAAGAAAGACCTTTGTCTGTAAAGGTGGATGGAAAAGAAAAAATGCAACCCATCGAAAATTATGGTGTAAAACTCTTGTCACTTGGCTTTTTTACAGATCCTAATCAAGCGGTGATTTGGAGAGGAGCAATGGCGTCAAAAGCATTAAATCAAATGATATTTGATGCGAATTGGGGAGAACTTGACTTCCTTTTGGTAGATCTTCCTCCAGGCACAGGTGATATTCATTTGTCTATGGTGCAGGCAGTGCCAATTACCGGAGCTTTGATTGTCAGTACACCTCAGGCGATTGCCCTGGCCGATGCCAAGAGAGGTGTGGCTATGTTTCAGCAAGAGAACATCATGGTCCCTGTTTTAGGTATTGTTGAGAATATGAGTTATTTTACACCTGAAGAATTGCCTGAAAATAAATATTATATCTTTGGGCGCGATGGCGCTAAAAACCTTGCCTCAGATTTAGAAACGGCATTGTTGGGAGAAATTCCTTTGGTTCAGAGTATCAGAGAAGCAGGTGATGTTGGTCATCCTGTTGCCTTACAGGAAGATTCAGCTTTAGAAAAGGCATTCAATGAAACCACCAAAAATATGCTTACGCAACTGGTAAAGCGTAATGAAGATTTACCACCTACCGAGGTTGTTAGAATAACAACCATGTCAGGGTGTAGTGCAGTATAGTTTGAATCCGGCATTTTAAACAATGCCGGTAAAATAGTTTATCATGGTAGAAAGTGAAGTTTTAGATAATATAGAGAAAGCCTTAAGTGAAATACGTCCTTATCTGGTGACAGATGGAGGAGATATTTCTTTTGTATCCTTGGAAGAGGATGTTGTGAATATTAAATTTCATGGGGCTTGTATTGGTTGTAAAGTGAACCAGATGACGTTAAAAAATGGTGTGGAGGCCACCATTAAAAAACATGCACCGCACATCAAAAAAGTAGTGGAGGTGAAATAATACCCCATCCGCCTACAATTTTCATATTCTTAAATAATAATCGTTATATTTGTTAACATCGAAAGAACAGGTATAATATGAGCTACTTTTTTGCCGAATTATTATTACTTCTAAAATACTTGATGAAGAGAAATCCCGAATAGTCTCGGGTGTCTTCATCTACCTATCTTCTTTCTATTACTAATTTAAATTATAAGCTATGCCGAGATATCATACATTAGGCAGCATTCCAAATAAACGGCACACTGTTTTTAAAGACAGTGATGGCAACTTTTTATACGAAGAATTGTTCGGAACCATTGGATTTGATGGAATGTCGACACTTTTGTACCATACTCAGAGACCGACCCAGGTCAAAAAAATACTGCGATCCTATGATGTTTCTCCTAAGGTTGCTGTAGAAAAAAACATGAAATCTCTAAGTTTGAGAGGCTATGAGGTTCCTCCTGAAAAAGATTATTTGAAGAGCAGGGTCCCTGTGCTGGTCAATAGTGATTGTCAGATTAGTCTTGCTGCCACCAGCAAATCTTTAAGAGCATATTTTTACAAGAACACTGATGCAGATGAGGTCATTTTTATTCACAAAGGAACCGGGATGCTCAGAACGATGTTGGGGAATATCAGGTTCGTATATGGAGACTATCTGGTTGTTCCACGTGGTGTTATTTATCAGATAGATTTTGATACCGAAGAAAACAGGTTATTTATCGTTGAATCTCGAAATCCGATCTATACACCCAAACGATATAGAAACTGGTTTGGGCAAATGTTGGAACACGCGCCGTTTTGTGAAAGAGATATGCATCCGCCAAGCGACTTAGAAACCTTTAATGAGGAGGGTGATTTTGTCATTAAGGTCAAAAAACAGGGCCATATGCATGAGTATGTATACGCCTATCATCCCTTTAGTGTTGTAGGCTGGGACGGATATAATTTTCCGTATAAGTTTTCAATTCACGATTTTGAGCCCATTACAGGAAGGGTTCATATGCCTCCACCAATTCATCAGACTTTTGAATCGGCCGGATTCGTTATTTGTTCTTTTGTTCCACGCCTGTATGACTATCATCCTCAGGCAGTGCCTGCTCCCTATAACCATAGTAATATAGATTCAGATGAAGTGTTGTACTATGTGGACGGCGATTTTATGAGCAGAAACAATATTGAGATCGGTCAGATCACCTTGCATCCGGCCGGAATCCCTCACGGTCCTCATCCAGGTGCGATGGAGAGAAGTATCGGCAAAAAAGTAACAGAAGAGCTTGCTGTGATGGTTGACACGTTTAAGCCTTTGATGGTGACAGAACAAGCCTTGCAGTTGGCTGATGATGATTATTATAAAAGTTGGTTAAATCATTAAATCTAGTATCATGAGTGATATAAAAAATGTAGAATACGGATTGGAGAAAATATTTGAAGGAGCCAAAGATTTTTTACCATTATTGGGAACAGATTATGTCGAATTTTATGTAGGTAATGCCAAGCAGGCGGCCCATTTTTATAAATCTGCCTTCGGTTTTCAGTCTTTTGCCTACAGGGGTCTGGAAACAGGAAGTAAAGAATCGGTATCCTATGTGTTAAAGCAGGATAAAATTAAACTGGTATTAACGACACCTTTAAATTCTGCATCAGAGATAAACAATCATATCGTAAAGCACGGTGACGGTGTGAAAGTTGTAGCGCTTTGGGTAGAGGATGCTAAAAAGGCCTGGGAGGAGACGACCTCCAGGGGGGCAAAATCCTATCTGAAGCCCATAACCGAAAAAGACGCAGATGGAACGGTCGTTCGGTCAGGTATTTATACCTATGGCGAAACTGTTCATATGTTTGTGGAGAGAAAAAATTATAAAGGAACCTTTTTGCCTGGATTTACTGCTTGGAAATCAGAGTTCAATCCAGAGCCATGTGGCTTAAAATACATTGATCATATGGTTGGGAATGTAGGCTGGGGGGAAATGAATACCTGGGTAAAATGGTATGAAGATGTCATGGGTTTTGAGAACTTCTTATCCTTCGATGACAAACAGATCCATACAGATTACTCTGCCTTGATGAGTAAGGTAATGAGCAATGGGAATGGGCGCATAAAATTTCCTATTAATGAGCCAGCTGAAGGCAAGAAAAAATCACAAATTGAAGAATACCTTGATTTTTATGAAGGGCCAGGCGTGCAGCATATAGCCGTAGCGACCGATGATATAATTTCAACGGTTTCAAAGTTAAGGGCTAGAGGAATTGAATTCTTAAGTACACCTCCTGAAGAGTATTACAGGGCAGTTCCTGGAAGATTAGATGAGTTTAGTCACGAGTTGAGAGAGGATATTGAAACCCTGAAAAATTTAGGGATCATGATCGATGCAGATGAAGAAGGTTATCTCTTGCAGATATTTACCAAACCTGTTGAGGACAGACCTACTTTGTTCTTTGAGATTATTCAAAGAATGGGAGCTCGTGGTTTTGGAGCGGGTAATTTCAAGGCTCTTTTTGAAAGTATTGAAAGAGAACAGGCCAAACGAGGAACCTTGTAAGTCAATAGAATAAGGGCATCCACAGGGTGCTTTATGCTGAATCCCTTACTTCTGATTTCTCAGAAGTAGGGGATTCTGTTTTTTCATGTTTACTTTTCTGCTAATTATCACTTAATATATATCAAGAGGATTATGCTGGTAAAAGTTTATGGGAGTGCAGTTATTGGTGTTGATGCGATTACAATCACCATAGAAGTAAATATTGATCAAGGGATTGCTTATCACCTTGTAGGTTTGCCAGACAGTACCATAAAAGAGAGTAGTTTTCGAATTTCAGCGGCACTCAAAAATTCAGGATTTAAGTTTCCAGGTAAAAAGATCACGATTAATATGGCACCTGCAGATTTGCGCAAAGAAGGTTCTGCCTACGATCTGCCCTTGGCTCTCGGAATTATGGCGGCCTCAGGTCAGTTGGATCCCAGGCAATTGGAGCGGTTTGTCATCATGGGGGAATTATCGCTAGATGGGAGTCTAAACCCCATAAAAGGGGCACTTCCCATTGCTATTCAGGCACAAAGAGATGGTTTTCACGGTTTTATTTTACCTGAGCAGAATGGAAGGGAGGCAGCTGTGGTAGAAGGCTTAGCTGTTTACCCTGTCAAGAATATTGCTGAGGTTGTTCGCTTTTTTCAAGATAACAGCTTTCCGCATCCTCTAAAAGTTGATTTTAATAAAGAATATCATGAGAAGGAAGCTTATCAGGACCTGGACTTTGCTGATGTAAAAGGGCAGGAGACGATCAAAAGGTGTATGGAAATTGCAGCCGCTGGTGGTCATAATATTATTCTTATAGGCCCTCCTGGCTCTGGAAAAACGATGTTGGCCAAACGTTTGCCTACGATTTTACCACCTATGTCTTTAAAAGAATCTCTCGAAACAACCAAAATTCATTCAGTGGTTGGCAAATTGAATGGAAATTCAGGTCTGATTTTTCAAAGACCCTTTCGATCGCCGCATCATACCATCAGTGATGTGGCATTGGTGGGAGGAGGTAGCTATCCTCAACCAGGGGAAATTTCGATGTCTCATAATGGCGTGCTGTTTTTAGACGAGTTGCCGGAGTTTAAAAGGAGCGTTTTAGAAGTGATGCGGCAACCTTTGGAAGATCGAGAAGTGACGATTTCAAGAGCGAAATTCAGTATTACCTATCCGAGTAGTTTTATGCTGGTGGCCAGTATGAATCCAAGTCCTGAAGGTTCTTTTGTAGAGCAGGGGTCGGCATCTCAATCTGCTATAAATGTCGCCCGCAGGTATGTAAGTAAGTTGTCTGGCCCCTTATTGGATCGAATCGATTTGCATATAGAATTACAACCCGTCCCCTTTGATGAATTGTCAGGCAGACGATCTGGAGAGTCAAGTGCAGGCATCAGGGCAAGAGTAACGGCGGCAAGAGATATTCAACATAACAGGTTTATAGCGAGTAAGTATGTTCATTATAACGCGCAAATGAGCGTACAGCAGATTCGCAGCTATTGTAAGTTAAACCAGGCTTCTCAGCAATTGTTGAAAAACGCGATGAAGCAACTGGGTTTGTCGGCAAGAGCTTATGACAGGATCCTGAAGGTAAGCAGAACCATTGCTGATTTAGAAAGTGAAACAGAAATCAAATCAGGTCATATTGCCGAGGCGATTCAATATCGCAGTCTGGACAGAGAGGGGTGGATGGCTTAAGAAAATTCAAAGACATCGTTTTCCTTGCCCAGCATCAAGTCATAGTCAAATTCTTTATTTTTTTTTGATGCTGCCATCATGCGCTCCAGGTCAATATCTTTATTGATAGGGTCGTGATGGAACAAGACCATTTTTTTTACCTTCGATAAGGTGGCAAAATCGATGGCGTCATCCATAGAAGAATGCCCCCAACCTATCCGCCTGTTGTATTCGGCATTGTTGTATTGGCCATCGTGAAAAAGGATGTCGGCATTTTGTGCTATGTTATAGCCACTGCACCATTCAGAAGAATTTGGGAAGTCACTGGAGCCTAATGATGGTTCGTGGTCTGGCATATAAGCGACGACTGTACCGTCCTTTTCACATCTGTAACCTACAGTGGCGCCCGGATGGCATAAATACTCAGAATGAATGGTGAAGTCGTCAATTTGAAAGCTGGTATTGTCGATTTCAGTAATATTGACAGTTGCAGATAATTCATTAAGCCTTACCGGGAAAAAAGGAGGTGAAAAATAACGCCGCAGTCTCACTGTCAGACTTTCTGAAGAACCAGCGGGCCCCCAAATGTTAATCGTGCAATTTGGATTGTAAAAGGGATCAAAATATCCAAGCCCCATGATATGGTCAATATGTAGATGCGTGAGTAGAATATTGATTTCAGAAATAGTTGGGTCAAGGGTTTTTCCTAATTTTTGGATTCCAGAACCACCATCGAGAATGAGGCAGGTGTTTTTATCTGCTATATGAACACAGGAAGTGTTGCCGCCGTATTTGTTTTTCTCGGCACCAGGTGAAGGCATGGATCCCCGGCAACCCCATATGGTAATTTTCATTTTTCTACTTTTTTCCAAAATATGGCTATTCCGCCTAAAAAACGGTTGGGTCTCCCCATGATAGGGAAGGAGGTCACAGAAATTTTAAACTTTTTGCCTTTCAAACTTTTGATCCAGAATTCACCATGCGCTGGAATCTGTTCAGACATGGTTTGGACCAGGGGAAGCTCCTCTGGAGGCAGTATTTGACCATCATCATCTCTAGGCGTAAATATGGAAGACCATTCGGCCATAGGCATCGCCCCGGTTTCTTCATATCTCAAGCCCAATAGTTCTTCTGCAGGTTCATTATAGAATATGAGATTTCCATCCGGATCTACTATAAACACAGAGGTTGATAAAGAGTCGGCCAATTGGCGACTAAGAATCACTTCTATTTCTCTAGATGACATATGAGGGTTCGGTTAAAATTTAAATGTATATCAACTCAGCTCTAAAATAAGGATTTAAACACCTAACCATGTAGAGCTTAGATTCTTAAAGGTAGCTAAAAATTAAATACCAATGTCGATAATCGGAACAGATTTAACAAAAATACTGCTAGAATGTGGTTTGTAATTGTGTGATTTACAATAATTTATTAAATATGATCTGCTTAAAACGCTCCGAGTTTTGTTAAGTTTTAAATGAAAAGCCCCCCTTTTTTAGCCTAGTTTTTCTTTGAAAAAATCGATAGTTCTAGACCAGGCCAAGGTCGCCGCTACCTCATCATATCTCGGTGTACTATTGTTGTGGAAACCATGGTTCACTCCTTCATACATATAGGCTTTGTATTCTTTTTGTGCTGCTTTTAAGGCCTGTTCATAGGCCGGCCATCCTTTGTTTACTCGTTCATCTAAACTGGCGAATTGAAGTAGTAAAGGTGCATTGATATTCTGGATACCTTCTGTGGGTTGCGTGCCGTAAAATGGGACAGCCGCAGCCAGATCAGGGACCTTGATGGCCATCATATTTGAAATCCAACCTCCAAAACAAAAGCCGACTACACCAATTTTCCCATTACAATCAGGATGATTTTGTAGGTATTCAAAGGCGGCGATAAAATCTTCCAGCATGTCATTTTTGTCTCTCTTTTTCTGCATCGTTCTACCCTCATCATCATTTCCCGGATATCCTCCCAATGGAGATAATGCATCGGGGGCAATCGTGATAAATCCTTCAAGAGCAGCCATTCTGGCCGTATCTTCTACATACGGGTTGAGTCCTCTGTTTTCATGAACCACAACGATACCTCCCATTTTGCCACTGGATTTTGAAGGTTTGGATAATAATGCTTTGATCCTACCTCCACCTTTTGGAGAATCATAATTGATGAAACCAGATTCAAGTCTGGGGTCATTCTTGTCTACCTGAATATTATTCTCATAATCTGGCATCATAAAACTTAGAAGAGAGGAAACGGTGATTCCTCCCACAGCATAGGTCGAAAGTTTTTTTACAAAATCACGTCTTTGGATCTTATTATGGGCATATTGATCGTATAGTTCGAATACTTCTTTGTCAATGTCTTTTTTCTCTAATATTTTCATCTTCTGCAAGATTGTGTTCATATTTCTGATTCATGTAAATATAAAGAAATATTCAGTTCTTGCTCTTGCAGAAATTTAGGTACTTTTTAGGCTGAAAATTGGCAACTGAAAAAATCAATCAAAATTATTACTTTCATGGTTTCATTTACTCATGGTCAATTCAATTCTCGATAAAGCCTACAAAACAGCAAAAAAAGTGACGTTTGATAAAAATGCCAAACTCATTTTTTTTAGTGATCTCCATAAAGGTGATAATAGTTATGCCGATGATTTTAGAAATAATATTGAGGTGTACTCCCATGCAATTAAACAGTATTTTTCCCAAGGATTTACGTATATCGAATTAGGTGATGGTATAGAGTTGTGGGAAAACAAGTCGTTTAAGCCAATTTTTGATACCTATCAACCCGTTTTTAAATTGCTGCAGGAATTTCATAAAAAAAAGAGATTATTTCTTTTATGGGGGAATCACGATATGGAGTTTCGGGACCCGAAGAAAGTGGAGCAGGTGATTCGCAACTTTTTTCCTCCAAAAAATATAACCGATAAAGAGGCCTATTTTAATCTGGCCTATTATGAAAGTTTATTACTACAATTTAAAGGCTCAGATAGGTCCATTTTTGCGATTCACGGGCATCAGGCTGATGTTATGAATTACAGGTACTGGAAGATCAACAGGTTTTTCGTCAGGTATTTATGGAAGTACGCACAAAAATGGTTTGGCATCAGAGACCCTACTAGTCCGGCAAAGAATTTCAAGGAGCTGGTTAAAGTAGAAAGAAAACTGAATCAATGGATTGTAGATAATAACCTGCAAATGGTTCTGTGTGGGCACACCCATCGGCCCAGATTTCCTGACCCGGGGGATATTCCACTATTTAATGATGGAAGTTGTGTGCATCCCCGCTCCATCATTGGAATCGAAATTGAAAATTATAATATTGCACTTGTAAAATGGTACTTGAATGATAGCCCATCAGGTCGTACAATTGAGAAAACCGTTCTTGAAGGTCCGGTGCCTTTAGAAAAATATTTATAGTTTATAGCTCTTATCTGACATCACATGTCACCAAAATATGCCGTATTGCCTTGTATCTTTGAACTAATGATTTATGAAACATAAAGTAAATAAGTTCATAAGTATGAGAAATTCCCTAAGAAGAAACATAAATCATCCATTGCTTAAAGAATTAGAAGCTATTAAGAACAGATCTGTTAAAAAACTAAAAA
>CAYQPI010000039.1:0-3439 GCA_964419405.1 uncultured Flavobacteriaceae bacterium | reverse complement strand
ATCTACTTCGATGATTTCGATCCTTTTTACCTTAGTGGTATCACCCGATTCAGAAATCCAGACATTTTCAGAATGAGGCCCGTGTTTTTCCTCAATTACTTTTTTACCATTCACAATTTTCACATGGGTTTCGTCACCACTTTCTGATACCCATACATAGTTACCGTCTTTGTTCTTAGAACCTTTACCGCTTTTTACAACAAATACGTTTTCTTCTGCATCCCCGGAAATTGATTTAACAAAAACATTATGTCCGTCCATGCCTTCTATGTTTCCAACGGCAAGAGCACCTTTATCATCAAATTTGATGCTGATTGGTTTAATAGGAGCGGAGCCAGTCTGTTCAATTTGAGTTTTGTTGTTTTGCTTATTGGATACACTAATATGAATGGCGACAATTTCCTTGTTGTCATTGTATTTTAGCTTCTTGTAATCCATGCTTATTCCTTGTTTCAAAAGCCTACTTTTTAAGGATTCTAGATCACTTTTTTGAAAATCTTTGGTAATAACTTCCACTTCCAGTTCTGTGCGCCATTCTACTTTTTCTGTGGTTTTTTGTTGGGCGATTACTTTAGTGTTAAAAGTAAATACAAAGGCAATGAGTACCGGAATGATAAAAATAAATTTAAAGTACATCATCTTGTTTGATTTGTTTTTGTGTAGCATATTGATTCTTTTTTTAATTAATGAGTTATAAAAATTACTAGTTAATGCGTGAGAATAATTTGGAGTCACTGTTTTGAGCAGCAGGTATTGATATGACTCCATAGTTGTATTTAAATTTTGAGCTCCTTGATCTGCGATAAATTCAAGATTTTTTTGAATTTCCTTCTGATACATCCATGCCAAAGGGTTAAACCAGTTAAAAATGATGAGAAGTTGAGATAGAAGTATGTCTAAACTATGCCATTGAGAGGCATGCACTTTTTCATGTTCAATGATCTGATCGAGTTCCTCTTCAGTAAATTGATCCTTTGGGTAAATGATATAATTAAAAAAGGAAAACGGGCTTGTGGAGGTTGTGGCCTCGATAAATATATAGCCATTTCTTTTCTTTTTAGGATACTGTACTAAAAACTTGGCAAGAGAACTTAATTGTAGTAAAAACCTGATACCAAAAAAGAATACACCTGCTGCATAGAGTCCTAAAAGAAGAAGCTTTAGATCAATTCCTGAGGCGGCTTCAGCCCCTTGACTTTCAGTGGAAGATGAGGCAATCTGATGCACAAATGTACTATCGATATATACATACTCAGGTATGACTATTAATGGTAATACCAGGGCCGTGATAATTCCGACTAAAAAATATCCCCGGATGGTATTAAAGAAGGTTTCTTTTTGAAGAAAAAGCTTGTAAAAAATAAAGAACAAGCCGAGTATAGCTGAAAATTTGATAAAGTACTCCATGCTTTTATGATTGTTTATTTTGATTCTTTTCTATGATCGAAATGATCTCTTTTAATTCGCTAACGCTGATCTTGTCTTCTTTGGCAAAGAATGACACCACATTTTTATATGAATCTTCAAAATAATGCTGGATTGTTTTGTGCATAAAGGTCTTTTTATAGGCTTCTTTACTTACCACAGGATAGTATTGATGTGTTTTGCCAAAGGCATTGTGACCTATAAAGCCCTTTTCTTCCATGTTCCTAATAACGGTGGAGATGGTATTATAATGAGGTTTGGGTTCAGGTAATTCTGCTACAACTTCTTTGACAAAAGCTTTTTTTAATTTCCACAAAACCCGCATGATTTCTTCCTCCTTATTCGTAAGTTTTTCCATAGATGTTTTATTGTTGGGTCAAATATAAACTAATTATGTAGTTGTATAACTAAAAAAATAGTTATTTAACAAAATATTAATAAGTCTCATCCCCTCGGAACTGACCCCTTCAGTTCCGAGGGGATGAGCTCCGAGGGCCTCGGAAAATAATGGATGCGTAAATTTTCTGAACAGACTTCATTTGTATGACTTATATTTACATAAATTTTAGTTGATGAACTACTTGTTGATCCTGGCAGGATTTAGCATTTTGATCTTAGGGGGGAATTGGCTGTTGAAATCTGCCGTTTCGATGTCACTTAGAATGCGCATTCCCAAAATAGTTATTGGAATGACCGTTGTTTCGTTTGCAACGTCGGCTCCTGAATTGATAGTGAGCCTTAATGCAGCACTTGACGGGCATGCTGACATTGCGCTAGGCAATGTAATCGGCTCTAACATTGCTAATTTAGGTTTTGTTTTGGCGATTGTCATAATTGTTTCAACCATTAAGGTTGAAAAAAGTTTTTACAATACTGATTGGCCCGTTATGATGATTTCATCTGTTATGTTGTATATTTTTTTGTCAACAGATGGAACGGTTGAAAGATGGGAAGGCCTTGTTTTGTTTACCTTATTAATTGTTTTCCTTATCTATCTGCTTAAGTATCAGAAAACAGCTGTGATTGATGAAATGCCTGAAGATGACGAGGATTTTTCCATGGGAAGAACCTTAGGATACCTGTTCCTTGGCGGTTTGGGTCTCTGGGGAGGGTCTGAACTATTGATTGAAGGTGCCGTAAATCTGGCTAAGGAATTTGGTGTAAGTAAACGTATCATTGGAGTTACAATCATATCAATTGGAACAAGTGTTCCCGAACTGGCTGCCTCCTTGATCGCTGTAATTAGAAAAGAAAAGGCGATTTCTTTAGGGAATCTGTTAGGCTCAAATGTCTTTAATATTTTAGCTGTTGTTGGAATTACTTCGATGGTAAGTCCGATGCAAGCAACTGATCAGGGTTTAATAGATTTTGATATTTTGTGGATGCTGTTTTTTGCCCTAAGTATATTTCCCCTGGTTTTTGCTCCCGGCAGAATGAAACTTTCCTGGAGAGAGGGCTTGATTTTACTCGGTGCTTACATTATTTTTATTGGAATGCTGGTATAAAAAAAATGCCTTCTGTTATGAAGGCATTTTTTCTATTTAATTAATAAACGTTTATCAATTAAACATCAGCAGATTTCACTGTTTGAATAATTCTACCGGCAATCTTATAAGGATCACCATTCGAAGCAGGTCTACGATCTTCTAACCATCCTTTCCAGCCATTCTCAACTGTGATAATAGGAATACGGATCGAAGCACCTCTGTCAGAAACACCATAGCTAAAGTCAGAAACGTGAGCCGTTTCGTGCAATCCTGTTAATCTTTCATCATTAAATGCTCCATATACTCCAATATGTTCGTCAGTAACAGGTCTAAACGCTTCACATATTTTCTCATAAGTCTCTTTAGAACCACAAGTTCTTAAAGTAGTGTTAGAGAAGTTAGCGTGCATACCAGAACCATTCCAGTCACCTTTAACAGGTTTTGGATGCAATTCTATATAGTAGCCATAGCTTTCAGTCAATCTGTTCAATAAATAACGTGCTACCCAAATCTCATCTCCAGCTTTT
>CAYQPI010000038.1:0-2086 GCA_964419405.1 uncultured Flavobacteriaceae bacterium | reverse complement strand
TATTTATTATCCGCAGTAGCACCGAGACCAATTGCGTTGGCCAGCACTATTGATAAAGAAGGAAATCCGAATGTTTCTCCCTTTAGTTTTTTCAATGTATTTAGTGCCAACCCGCCTGTATTGATTTTTTCACCTGCTCGCAGGGTACGTGATAATACCACCAAACATACTTTGGAAAATGCATTGGCTACAAAAGAAGTAGTGATCAATGTGGTGAACTATGCCATCGTGCAACAAACTTCTTTGTCTAGTACAGAGTATGACAAAGGTGTCAATGAGTTTGAGAAAGCTGGTTTTACCATGGTGGAATCTGAAAAAGTGGCTCCTTTTAGAGTGAAGGAATCTCCTGTTCAGTTAGAATGTAAGGTGATGGAGATTAAAGAATTAGGTAGTCAGGGTGGTGCTGGGAATCTTATTATTTGCGAGGTGGTCTGCATGCATATTGATGAAGATGTGCTGGATGAAAAAGGAAGTATTGATCAGCAGAAACTGGATTTGGTGGCCAGAGCCGGAGGGAGTTTTTACAGTCGTGCCAAAGATTCGTTTTTTGAGATCCCAAAGCCTCTTCTTCAAAAAGGGATCGGGGTAGATGCTCTGCCTTCAGCAGTGAGAAGCAGTGTGGTGTTAACAGGAAATAACCTCGGACAACTTGCCAATGTTGAGTTTTTGCCGAAAGAAACCGATGTTAATAAGTTTATGCAAGACAATCCTCAATATAGTACCTTAAAAATAAATGAAAAGCATAAATTTGCTCAAGAGTTCTTAGAAAAGAATGATGTAGAAAGTGCCTGGAAGGTACTTTTAAGTTGAATAAAAAAAGAAGACAATTAAGAAATGGAAGTAACAGGAAAAATCAAAAAGATTGACGAAACAAAAACATTTGGAAACAACGGATTTAGAAAAAGAGAAGTTGTCATCACAACTGATGAGCAGTATCCGCAGATGTTAATGATAGAATTTGTTCAAGACAAATGTGATCTTTTAAATAATTTTAATGTTGGTGAAGAGATTAAAATAAGTATCAATTTAAGAGGAAGAGAATGGATCAATCCTCAGGGAGAAGCAAAATATTTCAATTCTATCCAAGGTTGGAGAGTTGAGAAAGTACAAGCTGGTGCACCTGGTGAAGTTCCACCTATGGATGCTGCAAGTTTCGCTCCTGCAACAAGTGTTGACGAAAATGAGCCAGACGATCTTCCGTTTTAAGGATAGATAGGTTTAAAATAATTGAAACCACCAATCGGAAGATTGGTGGTTTTTGTATTTTTAGACCAGGACTATATAATAGAATTTTGTAATGAGGGTTTCAAGACGCAATAAATTTTCTATTACATAAAAGGGGTTAAAGTATGGTATTATTAGGCAAGGAGTTGGTTTTTCCACCGGTGGAGTTGGCAAGTGCCGAAGGTATTTTGGCTTTTGGTGGTGATTTAAGCCCTGAAAGATTGATGCTGGCCTACAGAAGCGGTATCTTTCCCTGGTATAATGAAGGAGAACCGATCATTTGGTATAGTCCGCCAGAGCGTATGGTACTTTTTCCAAGAGAGCTGAAAGTATCAAAGAGCATGAAACAGGTTTTGAGAAATAACGATTTTCGAATTACCTGGAATCAGGCTTTTCAGCAAGTGATAAATCAATGTCAAAACAGCCCAAGAAAAGACCAGCTAGGAACCTGGATCACTTCTGAAATGAAACAGGCCTATATTACCCTGCATGAATTGGGTTTTGCTACATCGGTCGAGGTTTGGAGAAAGGATGTTTTGGTGGGAGGATTGTATGGCATCGATCTGGGACACTTGTTTTGCGGAGAAAGCATGTTTAGTAAAGAGAGCAATACCTCGAAACTGGCCTTTATCCACCTTGTGCGGCATCTTGAAAAACAAAATTATAAGCTTGTTGATTGTCAGGTATACACAGAACACCTCGAAACTTTAGGAGCGAGAGGGGTTAGGAGAGAGGAGTTTATGAAGATGCTTAAGATGTGAGATTGAAGTGCCAATCGGCAGGCAGGCGGGGATTGGAGATTGGAGATTGGAGATTTGTGATTTGAGATTTGAGATTGAAGTTTTGTGTACGTCCCTGATAT
>CAYQPI010000037.1:0-20645 GCA_964419405.1 uncultured Flavobacteriaceae bacterium | reverse complement strand
CCATCTGCATACTGACTCATACCGTAAACATTGGGTACCATGACCCAATCATAGGCATCCACAAACATTTCCATAAACCAACGATAAACTTCATTTGGATCAAATTCACAAAGCATCATGAAATTACCCAACACCATCAATCGTTCAATATGATGGCAATATCCCGTTTTCAATATTTTTTTTATGGTCACATCTATTGGTTTTATTCCTGTTGTACCATCATAAAATGAAGCAGGTATTTTCTTTTTAAACTTCCAAAAATTTATAGTTCGCTGTTCATTTCCACGTGCCAAATATATCCCTCTAATAAACTCCCTCCATCCCATAATCTGCCTGATAAATCCTTCGGTTGAATTTAAAGGAACATTATGCGTTGCTGCATAAATCAAGGCACGATCTACTATTTCTTTTGGTGTAATAAGACCTACATTTAACATAGGACTCAAGACGCTATGATGTAGTATTGAATGATCGGTAACTATCGCGTCTTCATATGGGCCAAATTCCATAAATCTATGGTTGAAAAACTGATCTAACCAATCACTACTTGCTTGATGATTAGTTGGATATCTCGAGTACTGATCCAATTCACCCAAATGATGCGAAAAGTATTTTTGAATATAGGCAATAGCCTCCTCATAGAATAGATCGACATCAGGAAACTGAATTATGGGTGGATATCTGTTTGCCGGATACCTTTTACGATTTTCGGTATCATACGTCCACTTTCCTCCTGATGGTTTTCCTGATAGGTCTAGAAGGATGTTTCTTTTGATCCGTTCATCTTTGTAAAAACTAGTTTGATGATACTTTTTTTTATCTGCGCTAAAAAATAAACTCAAATCATTTTCTGAATTAAGAAACATGGGAGAAATCATTTTTTTAGCAACAATATACTGCTCTAAACAAGTACTTTCTATTCGTTTCTCAAGCCAAGAATCTGTTGGATCTATATAACTTAATTCTTGAATTCCTTCCTTCTTCAAATCACATAAGAGAGTTCTAATATCCGATCGTGCTTCTATGGCTTCGACATAATTAAGCTCATAGCCTAAAGATTTTACATAACATTCATAAGCTTTCATCGATGCCCGATGAAAAGCTAATTTTTGTTTGTGAAAACGGTATTGTTTAAAAAAGAGGAATTCTTCAATTAAATAAATTATCGTATCATTTTTCGGAACTAGAATTTCTTTGAAAAGTTGATGAGGAAAAACAAGATGAGCTTTTAACATGACTTATTTATTTCTGCGGCATCGTTCACTACAATACTTTACTTCTTCCCAGTTTCGGGCCCATTTCTTACGCCAACTAAAAGGTCTTTCGCAAACAATGCATAACTTATGTGGAAGATCCTGTTTTTTCACATCTATTTATTCCAATTAAGAAGCCATGCTAATTGGCAACAATTCTTTTTTACACTCTTTCCAAAACTTAAAGAAAGAGGGATAATATCCTTGAACTGAAAACATCCATTCTCTTTCTTCTTTAATTCCTGTATAGTGCTTACTTAAAGGATGCGCTTTATAAGTGATCTCTTCTATACCAAATATGTCTTTAAGTTCTTCAAATTCTCCAACAAAAATTTGAATTTGATCAATATTCTTAGCTAGTTTCAGCATAAAATCCATACTTGATTTTGAAATCGGGTATTCCTCAAAATGAGATGGTTCTAAAAGTAAAATTCGATTTAGAATTTGACCTTTTTTCCAGTTAGGATCTAAATTATAGAAATTATATATACAGGTTGGCAAACTCTTTTCAATTTTAATTGGTGCACATTCTGGCAGCGGAGTTTTGAGCGATAAATCAACAGTCTCCAAGAGTACCTTGGGTATTTCCATATTGGCCAATGCCGCATAAGACCTATCTAAATAAGTGTTACTTTGATTTGTAAAACAATATTTATTAATATTTTCTTGATTAGCATAATACTTTTTTTGACTGTTAGTTCCTGCCACCCATTGCCAACTCAAGGCATTGCTTGCCCAGTCTGCATCAAGCAAATGGTAATACAACCATTTTGCTGGTGATTCCCAATGACTTTGCGCTATATTACAGGCCAATGAAGCCAAATACATTCTGATATGATTATGCATATAACCATTTTTATAGAGTTCTAAAATGGCAGTATCAATACTTTGGATCTCAGTATTCGCATCTATAATTCCTTTTGAGATGGCTTTATTTGCTACAGGGTCTTGAACATTTCTAAAATCTGTGTTTATAGCATCTCCTTTATGGATCCAAATTTGTTGCCAATAATCTCTCCAAGCCAATTCTTGAATGATTTTTTCCATCCGTTCTGCATGATATCCTTTTTCGATCAACTGAGAAAATACAAATTTCGTACTTATCACACCCCTTGATATGTAGGGTGATAAGTATGAAACAGCACCGTTTACATAATTTCTAGTCTTGGCATATTTTATTGGATCAATCCTGTCTATTCGCTTCAACACCTCGTTAAAAGATGCCGGAAATATATCGATGTCATTCTTAAAAAGCATAATTTTATCTTTTACTTATTTTATTTCCTGAGATTGCTCTTTGTCTTGAGCATTTGAATCGCAGCATTTCAGGATCACGTTTTTTTACATGCTTCTGACTTATACCGCTATTGACACGTTTTCGCCAACGTTTAAAACTCGATTCTTTTAATTCACTTCGCATGATCTTTATGACCTCGTTTTCGGCTAGACCAAATTGATAAGAGATTGCTTCAAAAGGCGTTCTATCTTCCCAAGCCATTTCAATAATACGGTCCAATTCCCTGGCAGTAAAATGCTTTTTAACAATCATACTTTTTCCCAAATTTGATCCGCGTTTAAAGAAAAACTTCCCATAGAATTAAATTTGCATTCTTCAGGAGCAATGAGCGAAAGAAACATGTCATCATTCTCTCTCTTATATAAGTGATACACCTTACCCACGATAGGCTCAAAATTGAGTTGAGCACTAAAGGTCAAATTATTATACTCAAACTCCTCTATCATTTTATCGTATTCTTTTTTCAACTGTAAATACCTGGTTTGAACCTTCTGATTTACTTTGCTAATACTTCTGTTTTTCCATGCTACGGTATCCGTCATGGTAATTACGGGTGCACCCAATGACGTTGCATACGACTTTAGAGCCGCATCATATTGCATGGTTTCAGGGTTAAATACCACATTATCCGGAACATTCTTTGCTTTCATATGTACACTGGCTTAATTCAAATTTGATATCTGTTTCAACAATTGATTAGCCTCAAAGGATTTTTGATCACTCATCCTCCGATTGCTTGAGGATAGCAAGTATGCCTCTCTCAATAATTTTTCATACTGATACTGCAGTTTTTCTTTATCCGATTTCTTTTTGAATAGTCCAAACATGATGTAATTTTTATAAATGGTTAATTCTTAAATTTATTTATCCACAAATATACTCTTTTTGTTTAACTTTTATAACTAATAGTTGAACAAAATTTGTTAATTTTTAAAATTTTATTCGAATAAGACTACTATGGTCGATTGTTAGAATTTAAGGAAAAAAGGAATTTTTACCTGGGAAATGGGCATGAGTTAATGATGTTGAATCTACTCCACAATGTGCTATATATATGACAACTGATGTATTAGAGCTAAAAAATATTCTGAATCAAAGGTCTTTTATTTACCTTCGTAAGTATGTGATTATCCACAGATATGACTAAAATCATAGATATTGCTTGTATACGGTTTTAGCTTTGTTTTTTATAATACAATTGATATGACAACATCCAAAAAATCATGGGAATTAAAAGACAGCATCGTTCTATTGCGTATTCTAATAGGATGGCACTTTTTATATGAAGGAATCATAAAACTCTACAACCCCGACTGGACCTCCTTTGGATATCTCGCATCAGCTCAAGGTCCTTTAAAACCTTTTTTTACACTATTAACCGGTGAATCCCTGATTGGATGGGTAGATGGAATGAATATGGCCGCGCTCATCATTGTAGGATTGACCCTTACATTAGGGTTTTTTGAAAAAATCGGAGCCTTTATAGGAATAGGATTGCTGGCTCTTTACTATCTGGCTCATCCATCCTTTCCATGGCTCACTGAAGTAAACGTAGAAGGAAGTTACTGGTTTGTAAATAAAAACTTGATTGAATTAGTGGCTTGTCTGGTCATTTTTCAATTCCCTACGGCCAAATATTTTGGACTCTCACGACTTTTTAGCGGAAACAATAACACCCTTAAAACCGAGAATGTATGAAATGGACTAGAAGAGATATAATTAAGGGCCTAGGTGGTTTGCCAATTGCGGGAGCTATTTGGTGGGCTGGTGCAGTAAGTTCTGTACAAAGCAGAAAACAAAGAACTGAATTATTGGAACAATTGAATATTGAACCTTCCCTACCTAATATCCTGCCTCCTATTGATGGTGCTCCAATCAAAGTTGGTATCATTGGATTTGGAATTCGTGGTGAGCAATTATGTCGATCTCTGGGTTTTGCCACTAAAGAATGGTTAGGCAATATGAAAGAGGCTGCTGAAAAGAACCCGAATCACACTGCCTTATCAGATTTTAAGAACCGAGAAAAATTAAATGTAAACTTAGTTGCGGTATGTGATGTGTTCGATATTCGGGCCCAAGAAGTGATTGATTCATTTTCTACCGTTGATCAACCGGTCAAACGTTTTAGAACATATCAAGAAATGATTCGAAGTGGAGAGGTGGATGCCATCATTATTGCCACGCCAGACCACTGGCATGCTCCTATGGCTATTGAAGCCTTAGAAAATGATGTACATGTGTATATTGAAAAACCAATGACACATACCATCAAAGAAACTTATCAACTTCGCGAGGCAGCCCAAAAATCTAATGCCCGTTTAATGGTTGGTCATCAGCATCGACAAACATTGAGTTTCCAAACAGCCAAAGATGTGGTCAATAAAAATACATTGGGACATGTTTCAATGATCCAGACCAATACCAACAGAAATGATGATAATGGGGCCTGGAATTATCATATTGATAAAGAGGCCAATGAACAAACCATCGATTGGGAACAGTTTTTAGGTTCAGCTCCAAAAATTCCTTTTAATAAAAACCATTTTTTCAGATGGCGCAAATGGTGGGCCTATGGATCCGGATTATCTGGTGACCTTTTAACCCATGACTACGATCGTTTGAATTGTGTATTGAATATGGGTATTCCAGCCTCAATTTCTGCCTCAGGAGGCATCTATACGCATAATGACGGAAGAAATGTTCCGGATGTATTACAGGCGAACATGGAGTTTCCAGATTTTAGTACTGGTCATAGTCAAGAAAAAGGCAAAGAGAAAGGAATGACTTTTATTTATAGCGCCACGCTGGGAAACAGCTTTAGCAGACCTACTATATTGATGGGACATGATGCTACCATGGAACTAGGAAACCGATTGACCATCTGGCCCGATGGACGGTCTACCAAATATGCAAAAATGCTGGAGGCCGATACCATGAAGCCTTCAGTACCTATCTATCAATATGATCCTGGTGCCAATGTTCCCGACGCAATATCATCAGCTACCTCTCAATATTTCGCTGACAAAGGCTTGATGTGGACTTATATCGATGGTGTTCGAGTTGACTCTACTTTTTTACATTTAAAAGAATGGTTGAGCGGTATTCGAAATGGAACCCCATTGAGCTGTGGTATTAAAGAAGGCTTTGAAGAAGCCATTACGGCACATATGACAGGCCTCTCCTGGAAGTTGGGAAGACGCATAGAATGGGATCCGAAAACTGAAACCATCAAGCCCATTGAAGGTATTGATTTTGATGCAGTATTATTGGGTAGTGAAGTGTATTAGGTTGGTTGAATCTAGAATTAGGATTTGGTTTACTTAGACATTCAAAATTCAGTATTCGATTATAGTGATTAACTTCGTTGATCCCAGATAGGTGGCCCAAGAATGAGTCAAAATACTTATTAATAAATTATAATGATTCTAGAATAAATATTTCATTCAATTCGAAATTCCTTATTCGATATTCCTTATTCGATATTCAATAATGGGATTAACTTCGTTGATCCCAAAAAGGGAATCCTGAGCATAAGTTATTTCCCATAAACAAGCTAGCGCTTGTCTGTGTTTTTTGTTTTCAATCACTTATGAAAGTAAATCTTCATTTAAGGATTAGCTGCGCTGATCCCAGAGGAGGGATCCTGAGCATAAGTTAAATCCCATAAACAAGCCAGCGCTTGTCTGCGTTTTTTGTTTTCAATCACTTATGAAAGTAAATCTTCATATAAGGATTAGCTGCGCTGATCCCAGAGGAGGGATCCTGAGCATAAGTTAAATCCCATAAACGAGCTAGCGCTTGTCTGCGTTTTTTGTTTTCAATCACTTATGAAAGTAAACTTTCAACGCTCTTGAAAACAAAAAACCCACAACTACCGTTGTGGGTTTTAACTTATGCGGAGAAAGAGGGATTCGAACCCCCGGAGGTGTGACCCTCGCTGGTTTTCAAGACCAGTGCATTCGACCACTCTGCCATTTCTCCATGAGTGTATTCGATTGCTCAAATGCGAGCGCAAATATAAAACCCTTTTTTGTTTTACTAAAGTATTTTATAATTTTTTTTCTACTAATTTTAATTAAATATCTATTTAAATAAATGCTACTTTTATCGCTCATTTTTTCTAATGGAATTGGAATTGATCCTTTTAGCGTTTATAGGCCTGGTCACTGGTGTCATCAATACCCTTGCCGGAGGTGGTTCTTTGCTGACCTTACCTATGCTTATTTTTTTAGGATTACCACCAAGTGTTGCCAACGGAACGAATCGCGTAGCTATTTTAATTCAGAGCATCGTCACCAACGCCGGGTTTCGGAGTAAAGGCATTAACACCTACCCTTTCAGTATATATTTTGGAATATCAGCAACCTTGGGCGCTATTCTCGGGGCACAGCTGGCCATTGAGATCGATGGCGCACTATTTAACAAAATACTTGCCATTATTATGGTAGTGGTGGTTGCCTATCTGGTCTTAAACCGAAAATCAACACTTGAAGACCTGGCTGAACGCGTCAGTGGAAAACACCTGTGGACAAGTATCATTTTATTTTTCTTTGTTGGGATTTATGGTGGCTTTATTCAGGCTGGCGTCGGGTTTTTGATGCTATTGGTCCTTTCAGGTATAAACAGGTTTTCTCTGGTCAAAAGTAACGCCTTAAAGATTGTCATTACAGGGATCTATACTGTTTTTGCTGTGATTATTTTTTATCTGAATGATAAGATCAATTGGGAATATGGATTGATTCTTGCAGCCGGTAATGCACTGGGGGGATGGTTTGCAAGTCGATGGTCAGTAAATAAGGGCGATGGCTTGGTGAAAATATTCTTAGTGATCATGGTTATTATCATGGCCATTAAACTTTGGTTCTTCACCGATTGATCTGGAAGGTTTTAAAATTTTTAAGAGTGCTTTGCTTGTAATCAACAGAACTTACCTCAGCCAGAGGAGATCCTTTTTTTAGAAACCCAAGCAATTCCTTCAATTGATCCTCTTCTCCTTCTGCCTCTATGTATACATTTCCATCCGGCTCATTTCTAACAAACCCTTTTAATCCAATTTTAATCGCTTCTTCTCTGGTATATTTTCTAAACCAAACACCCTGAACCAATCCTTTCACATTTATCTGATAGTTTCTAATCATTAGGAAAAAACTATTTTAAAACTTTCTTTAGGTAAGACCTTGTCTAATTTTCTTTTCATCTAATTCCGTGGTCAAATTTATAATTATTATTCTAAAACTTCTTAGTTCTCATTTTTCACTTGTCACATATTATAGTAACTTTGCTTTTCGTTTTTTTAATTTATGATTCATGAGCAATTCTATTGGTAATCTTTTTAAACTGACAACATTCGGAGAATCACATGGTCCTGCCATTGGTGGAGTTATTGACGGCTGCCCGGGAGGGATAGAACTTGATTTATCTTATGTTCAACAGGAACTTGACAGAAGAAAACCAGGGCAATCTAAAATTACCACCCAGCGAAAGGAACCTGATCAGGTAGAGTTCTTATCCGGAATTTTTGAAGGAAAATCTACCGGGACATCGATTGGTTTTCAAATTAAAAATACCAATCAGAAAAGCAAAGATTATTCGCATAATGTTGATGTGTATCGACCATCGCATGCAGATTACACCTATGATCAAAAATATGGCCTTAGAGATCACAGAGGTGGTGGCAGAAGTTCTGCGAGAGAAACAGCCAACTGGATTGTTGGAGGGGCCATCGCAAAGCAGATCATCAAAGACGTTAAAATAACAGCTTTCACTTCATCTGTTGGAGAAATCTTTATTGACAAACCGTATCAAGAATTAGATTTTTCTGAAATAGAGCATAATATCGTGCGTTGTGCAGACCCGACCACAGCTGAAAAAATGATATCCCATATTAGCGAAGTAAAAAAACAAGGTGATACCGTTGGCGGAACCATTACCTGTGTCATTCAGAATATTCCTATCGGTCTGGGAGAACCTATTTTCAATAAGTTGCATGCCGCTCTGGGTCAGGCCATGTTATCAATTAATGCAGTAAAAGGCTTTGAATACGGAAGTGGTTTTTGCGGAGCTAAAATGAAAGGAAGCGATCATAATGATTTGTTTAACCAGGACGGATCTACTAAAACAAATCTATCTGGAGGTATTCAAGGAGGAATATCCAATGGCATGGATATTTATTTTAGAGTTGCTTTTAAACCTGTAGCAACCTTGATTCAAAAACAAGATACGATCGACTCTAAGGGAAATAATGTCGAAATGCAAGGAAGAGGAAGACATGATCCCTGTGTCGTTCCAAGAGCCGTTCCTATTGTTGAGGCCTTGGCCGCCATGGTCATGGCTGATTTTACCTTATTGGCTAGAGCCAGACGTTAGATCTTTACCAACCATTTTTTTCCATTTAGACTTATTTTTGGTAAAGTTTTTGAATTTTTCACAGGAATCAGTAATATCCTTGATCACTTTTTCTTCATCCTTTCCAATGATTGAGGCATATTTTTTACCAATGATCTGTATCATAGAAGGAGTCAGAGACAGTCTGTTGAAATTATCTATTCGTTGTTGATAATCCATAGCTTCGAATTTCATTCGATTTAAATCGATCAAATAAAAATCATACTGCCCTTCTCCTATTTTACATATGAGAGTATTTCCCTTAGAATGGTCAAAATGATGAATTTGCTTTTCATGCAACTGATGGGTAAATGCTGTAAATTGCTCTAATATATTCACCCTGTCAGGATAATTTTCATCCAACAAATTCTCAAAATTCAAATCATAATTCAAATTCTTAGAAACATAAAAGCTATTGGTCAGCCCTATTAGATTACTATATTCTACGAAACCCAAAGGCTGCGGCGTGAGTATTCCTTTATGAAGAATTTTTTTTCCGTATTCAAATGAGCGTCTTGCTTTTGACTTCCTCACATATTTGTAAGCAAAACGATTAATTAAATGCGGCTTTTGAAATGATTTAACATTCCATTGTTCGTCATCCACATCAAATATTTTGATGGTATTTCGCTTCTTCCAAAAAACTTTTCCAGTGCTATTAAATGAATTTATAATATCATTGATCTTAGCCTCAATGTTATTGTCATCCACTACTGTTTTGATCATTTCAAAGTTCCATTAATAATAGGTTTCAACCTCTGTTGTAATTACATTCATATATCTAAATGCGCAGTAAATGTAATAATTATGTATCACTTAAAATAAAAATTTAATTCATGCGTTTAAGTTAACGTTGGGTCTGAAAAATTCAATTCACTTCCCTCTTTAACAATTTTCTCACAATAACATATCTATACAGAATTTCTGTATTGAACCTCATGCCTCTTTTGTTTCAAACAAAATAGACATGTCCAAAATTTTAAATTACGATTAGTAATCAGAACAGGTTACCTAATAGAACTATAAATTGGCTATCATCAAAAGATATAGCCCCTAAAGATCCCTTTTTTTTGGACCGCCTCTGGAAGATAAAAATTCCTTGGCGGTCTTTTGTTTGGGTTATGGCCAAAAAAAAAAGACTGCTTATCTTCATAAGCAGTCTTTTTTTTTAATTTCTTTATTTATACTATTTCTTAAGCGCTTTATAAGAACCTACATTGGTTTCTTCCTGAACTCTGAACATTCCGCTTCCGCTTGGAAACTCAGTAATATTATACATGATAGAATCTGTAGATAATTCTGTGTTTTTCAAGTGCTGAACCAGGTCTTGCAATACATCATCTCTGTTCAATTCATCATTGGTATCTAAAACCAATACATTTTCTGGTATGTTTAAAACATTGATGGCACTAATTGAACTCTCATTAAATTCGGTAGTCGTCACTGCTTCTTTAAGCTCATAGTGATCTATACCAAGACCCTGAGTCGTATGCTGTCCTTCGTCGTCATATGTGAACCGCACTTGAAATTCTTCATTTAAAAATTCACTGACTTCTAACAAAACAACCTCGTTCATCCCAGTATTTTTTGGTGATGACGTATCCTGAAAATAAACTTCTTTCCATTTTTTGCCATCATATACTTCTATGGTAAACTCGCCCTTCTCATCTTCAACCTGTAAATTATAAGTAACCTCAATCTGAGCATCATCAATATGGGTCAGATCAGCTACAGGTGTTGTTAAACTCGTTCTGTCATTCGACCTTTTCCCGTGTATGTGATCATTGAACAATGCGGCTCCCGAATCAAATTCTGATTCGATGGTAGGCCCGCTATTTGGCATCACACCTTTATATCCAAATTGCCAACCAGTGGCATTCGAATTTATTTCATATATCCAGCCTGCAGGTATCTCAGTCTGGTCAAAACTTTCTTCTTGTATTTGTGCGGACATCGCCTGATTTAATAGCAAAGCAACTAGTAATAATCCGATCTTTTTCATTGTAATTGTTTTTGTTTTACAAATTTATAACGCTCGAATACCAAATATATTTTATCTCAACTTCGGTCATAAATGCTAAAAATTCCTTAAAAAAAATTAATTATGCCGTCGTGATTATCGCAAATCCTGAGGAATAAATTATCTTTGCTCGAATTTTAAAAAGAACAAGACATGAACGATGGTTTATATGCAAAAATAAAAAGCTCGAAAGGAGACATACTTTTAAAACTGGAGATGGAAAAAACTCCAGGAACGGTAGGCAATTTTGTAGCACTCGCTGAAGGAAATTTAGAGAACTCTGCAAAACCTCAAGGTGAAAAATACTATGATGGATTAAAGTTTCACCGTGTAATTCCTGATTTTATGGTGCAAGGTGGTTGCCCATTAGGAACAGGGACAGGTAACCCAGGATATAGTTTTGAAGACGAGTTTCACTCAGATCTTAAACATGATAAACCGGGAATCCTTTCTATGGCAAATGCAGGCCCAGGAACCAATGGAAGCCAGTTTTTCATTACCCATGTACCAACACCTTGGTTAGACAATAAACATACGGTGTTTGGTGAAGTGTTAGAGGGCCAAGACATTGTTGACACGATTGCACAGGATGATCTTATTGAGAATATGGAAATTATCAGAGTTGGAGATGCCGCCACCTCTTTTAATGCTGTGGAAGCTTTTAGGACCTTTGAAGGAGCCAGAGAACAGCGACTCGCAGAAGCCAAAGCCAAGATGGACGCCGAATTAGATAAATTGGCTGCAGGATTTAATAAAACAGATAGTGGTTTGAGATACCAGATCATTCAAAAGGGATCAGGAGAACAGGCTACGCAGGGAAAAAACATTTCTGTTCATTACAAAGGCCAGTTAGCTGATGGAAGGGTATTTGATTCTTCTTATGACAGAAAACAACCAATTGACTTTACAGTTGGAGTTGGTCAGGTGATTAAAGGTTGGGATGAAGGCTTACAATTATTGAAAGTAGGTGATAAAGCCAGGTTAGTGATCCCATCTCATTTAGCCTATGGTTCACAAGGTGCTGGTGGAGTGATTCCACCTGATGCGACCTTGATTTTTGATGTAGAATTAATGGATGTAAAATAAACATTCATTTGAATTATAAAAAAGCGCCTGATTTAACGATCAGGCGCTTTTTTGTTCAATTCTTTTGTTGTAATTTCACTAAACAATTATACGTGGAAATGAATTTTATCAAATATTTGACTGTCTTTTTCTTTTTCTTCTCTGCCCCGCTACTTGTATACGCTCAGGAAGAAAACAAACACCCTATTCTAAGTGATCAATTTTACATTGAAACCGGAGTTTTTATTCCTCAAAAGGATGTTAAATTTGGCGCTGATGGAGATTTGGGCGAAGACATCGATTTTGGCAGAACATTTGACTTTAATGATAACCAGGCCACTTTTTTCTTTAACGGTGAATGGAGATGGAATAAAAAGTGGCGCTTGACAGGTGAATATTTTGCCGTTAATAATGCTGCAAGAGTGACCTTGCCCGAGGATATCACAATAGGAGATATTACGTTTGAGGAAGGAACCTTTGTGAGAGGTGGTATTGAATTCGCACTTTTCAGAGTCTTTGTTGGAAGAATCATTTCTTCGGGACCAAAACATTCATTAGGGGCCGGTTTAGGTGTTCACATGATGAATATTGGTGCTTTTATTGAAGGTGAAGTGAGAACTGATCAAGGAGATAAGGAGTTTCGAGCGCCCAGAACCAGCTTTTTGATTCCATTGCCGAATATAGGTGCCTGGTATCATTGGGCACCTAACGAAAAATGGGCTTTATCAGCCAGACTGGATTATTTTGGGATCACCATTGATAAATACTCTGGTGGACTCTGGAATGTAGCTCCAAGCATCAAATACCAAATCATCAAGAATTTAGGATTGGGCATAGATTACCGTTTTTTCTTTGTCAATGCAAGAGTTGAGGATGACATGTGGATGGGGCAATTCGATATGAATTTTTCAGGTCCTCTTCTAACCGTTCATGCCAATTTTTAAAATCAAATATGGAAACAGATCCTTTAGAACACCTAAAATACCCTATCGGCAAAGCGAGAATTCCTGATAACATTGCAGCTAAAGATGTTGACAAATGGATCAGTATCTTGGAATCATTTCCCAGAAAATTGCGCCTGATAACACAGAACCTAACAGATGAACAGTTAGATACGCCTTATAGAGAAGGCGGTTGGACGGTACGACAAGTGGTACACCACGTGGTGGATAGCCATTACAATAGCTATATTCGTTTTAAATGGACCTTAACAGAAGATAAACCTGTCATCAAAGCCTATTTTGAAGAACGATGGGCCGAATTAGATGATTATAAAGCCCCCATTGAACTTTCTTTAATGGCACTGGAAAGTTTACATGCAAAATGGGTCTACCTACTGAAAAGTCTGTCTGATGCTGATCTGAAAAAAGTATTTATCCATCCGGAGACCAATGAAGAAGTTTCATTGGAAAAAAATATTGGGATTTATGCCTGGCATAGCAAACATCATTACGCCCATATCGGAAATCTCTTAACCCGTAGAGACTGGTTTTAAAATAAAGACGAATCTCACTTCCATTTGATATTACAACCCATACTCGGTTTTTGGCTGCTACTCACTTCTTCTCCTTGTACAATCGCATCGAGCGCCTTTCTAATGTTAACACCTGTAACGGGTTTGCCATTTCCTGGCCTTGAATCATCTAGTTGTCCTCTGTACCTAAGTTTCATCTCACTGTCAAAAACAAAAAAATCAGGTGTACAAGCGGCCTGATAAGCCTTTGCCACCTCTTGAGTTTCATCATATAAATACGGGAAAGGATAGCCTTCTCTTTTGGCGACCTCTTTCATCAGCAAAGGACCATCTTGAGGATAATTATTGACATCATTAGCCGATATGGCTACAAATCCTATTTCCTGTGAACTATAATCTAGAGCCAGTTTCACCAGTTGCTGATTGACATGAATGACAAAAGGACAGTGATTGCAAATAAAAAAAATGACAGTAGCTTCAGATCCTTTTACTTCATATAAATCCATCATTTTTTCAGACACTGTATCAAATAATTTGAAATATGTCGCCTTTGATCCCAGTGGCAGCATATTAGAAGCTGTATTTGCCATAAATCACTTTTTATTTTTATATTTACTTTGTTCTTATCACAAAAATAGGCTTTTAAAGACAAATCCATGTAGTCCTAATTAGAACATTGCTACAAACAAAAAAATGGTGTAAATTGCCTTAATTCTATAAAAATAGTTGAAACTGTAAACATGAAGACAGCACAGCAATGGTATGACGAATATGCCGTAAGCCACCAAAACGAAACCAATCAAAAAATACATTATATCTGCGTTCCCGCTATATTTTTCAGTATTGTGGGTATGATTATGAGTATACCCTCCGGGTTTATCCAAAACACATTGGGTATTGCAAACCCAATGATTGGTAACTGGGCAAGTATCCTTATGGTCTTTTTGCTCATTTTCTATATGCGCCTCTCATTTACTTTGTTTCTCAGAATGCTGGGGTTTTGTGTTCTATGCATTGTTGGGAACTACTATTTAGGACAAAGCCTCCCCTTGTTTTACACATCACTTGCCATTTTTGTTGTCGCCTGGATCGGACAGTTTTACGGACATCACATTGAAGGTAAAAAACCGTCCTTCATAAAAGATTTACAGTTTCTTTTAATAGGCCCGGCCTGGGTCTTAGAAAAGCTTTCTAAATAATGACAACAGATACGATTACATTCGAAGATTTTCAAAAGGTTGATATGAGAGTCGGAACCATTATTGAGGTGAATGATTTTCCAAAGGCTCGTATTCCTGCCTTTCAACTTAAAATAGATTTTGGCGGCCTTGGAATCAAAAAATCAAGCGCCCAAATCACTACCTTATACTCAAAAGACGCTTTAATCGGAAAGAAAGTAATTGCCGTGGTGAATTTTAAAGCCAAACAAATTGCAAATTTTAAAAGTGAATGCCTGGTTTTAGGTATACAAAACGGCCAAGATGTTGTACTTTTAAATGCTCAAGACAGTGTTGCCAACGGAACACAGGTTCTTTAGATCTAAAAAATATACGCATTGTATTAAACATCTCAATGACTACAGAATTGCTTCAACTTTCACATGACTTGACCGGTGATTTATTTACCGACGATCTTCATAAAAATATATACGCAACAGATGCGTCGGTATATAGAAAAATCCCATTGGCAGTAGCCTATCCTAAAGGCGACACTGATATAAAAACACTGATTCGGTTTGCAAATAAGCACAAGGTTTCACTGGTGCCACGAACCGCGGGAACGTCTCTTGCTGGCCAATGTGTCGGCGAGGGAATTATCGTCGATACAAGTAAGCACTATTCTCGGATACTTGCCTTTGATGAAAAAAACAAGACCATACGAGTTGAACCAGGTATTGTCAGAGATGAATTGAATGAATTTTTAAAGCCCTTTGGCTTGTTCTTCGGACCAAATACATCTACTTCAAACAGGTGTATGATTGGCGGAATGGTTGGCAATAATTCTTCGGGTACCACTTCTATACAATACGGAGTAACCAGAGATAAAGTGTTGGCATTACATTGTGTTTTATCCGATGGTTCAGAATGTACTTTTGGCAGTCTGACTAAAAAAGAGTTTAAAGAAAAACTAAAAGGAAATACGCTTGAAAGCAAGGTATACAATCTGATATATACAGAATTGTCCAAACCCGAAGTACAACAGGAGATTAAAAATGAATTTCCCAAACCTTCAATTCACAGAAGAAACAATGGCTATGCTATTGATGCTTTGTTAGACAATGAAGTTTTTGCAGACAATGAAAAGCCAATAAACCTTGCTAGCCTGCTCTGTGGAAGTGAAGGCACGCTGGCATTTACAACAGATATTACGCTTTCTTTAGATCCACTCCCTCCTACTCATAGCCTGATCGTGGCAGCTCATTTTCATAGCATTCAAGAAAGTCTTGAAGCCGTGGTATCGGCTATGAATCACAATTTGTATACCTGCGAATTGATGGATAAAACCATCCTTGACTGTACTAAAAACAACAGAGAACAAATAAAAAACAGGTTTTTTATTGATGGTGATCCCGCTGCTGTTCTGATGCTTGAACTTTGTCATGATGATCCGGAGCTTGTCAAAATGAAAGCAGAAAAATTAATTGATGAACTAAAGGAACATAACTTCGGCTATGCTTATCCTGTTTTAGAAGGCGAAAATATCAACAAAGCACTGTCCTTGCGAAAAGCAGGATTGGGCTTGTTAGGGAATATTGTCGGTGACAGAAAAGCGGTTGCCTGTATAGAGGATACCGCAGTTGAGGTTGAAGATCTTCCTGCTTATATAGCTGAATTTACGGCTATGATGAAGAAGTTTGATCAGGAAGCCGTCTACTATGCCCATGCCGGAGCCGGAGAACTTCATTTGAGACCTATACTAAATCTGAAATCCACCAAGGATGTGACCCTATTCCGAGAGATCACAAGCGAAGTTGCCAAATTGGTGAAAAAATATAATGGATCCATGAGCGGCGAACATGGTGATGGCATCGTGAGATCAGAGTTTTTAAGCCTTATGTTGGGAAAAAAGAATTATGACCTGATGAGGCTTGTCAAGCATACTTTTGACCCACATCAAATACTCAATCCTGGTAAGATCATTGACCCCTGGCCAATGGATGGTTCATTAAGGTATACTCCTGATCGTGAGGAACCCATCATTGAGACGATTCAAAACTTTTCAGACTCTCAGGGAATCTTAAGAGCGACTGAAAAATGCAATGGATCTGGAGACTGTAGAAAACCAGTATTTGCCGGAGGAACCATGTGTCCGAGTTACAGGGCCACAAAAAATGAAAAAGATACTACAAGAGCGCGTGCAAATATGCTACGTGAATATTTAACAAATAGTGAAAAATCAAATCGCTTTGACCACAAGGAGCTCAAAGAGATTTTTGATCTGTGCTTAAGTTGCAAAGCCTGTGCCAGCGAATGCCCTAGCAATGTTGATGTGGCGGCCCTAAAAGCTGAATTTCTATACCAATATCAAAAAGAAAACGGAATTAGTTTTAGAACCCGCTTGTTCGCAGACAAGGTCAAATACAATAAATTAGGCTCCCTGTTTCCTGCTGCCACAAATATGGTGCTACGTACCAGTTTGGCTAAGAGGATGATGGGCGTTGCCACCAAAAGGAGTATTCCAAAATTAGCATCAAAAACAACCAGAAAATGGTTTTACAAAAACAAGTCGCGATTTGAATCAGGCGATTTTAAAAATGGGAAACTGTATTTGTTTATTGATGAGTTTACCGATTTTTATGATGATCAGGTTGGAAAAGATGCTGTTGAGGCATTACATAAGCTAGGTTATGAAACTATAATAACGGATCATCCTGAGAGTGGCAGGAGTTTTATTTCAAAAGGCCTTTTGGATGAAGCCAAAGATCTGGCCAATCAAAATGTTGCCTTTTTTAAACAAAAAGTATCTGAAGAAATCCCTTTGGTAGGAATAGAACCTTCTGCCATACTAACCTTTAGAGATGAGTACCTCAGATTGGCAGATGATATGGACACGGCCAGAGATTTGGCAAGTCATTGTTTTACCATTGAAGAATTTATTGAAAGAGAAATTCGAAAGCAACATATTACAAAGGATCAATTCACCACTCAAACTAAAACCATTAAGGTTCACGGGCATTGCCAGCAAAAATCACTCTCAAATATGAAAGCGACCTTTAGCATGCTCAGCCTGCCTGAGAATTTTAGTGTAAGTATTATGAACACGGGTTGCTGCGGCATGGCCGGCTCGTTTGGATATGAAAAAGAACACTATAAAATCAGTATGCAGGTTGGTGAAGACACCTTGTTTCCCAAACTTCGAAATTACGATGATACTACAGAAATAATTGCCGCTGGAACGAGTTGCAGACATCAAATTAAAGATGGAACGAATCGATTGGCAAAACATCCTATTAGTCTATTCAGGGAAGCCTTAAAATAATTTTTGCAGACAAGGTAAATTTAATTAATTTTAGAGCCCTCTTAAAAACAAATAGAGTACAGTTATAATATCAGATTTTCAGAAATCTCAAAGAGATGTGTCGAAAATAAATTTAAAAAAACCTCTGATTATCAGGTTGTTATAATTTTATTAATCAAATAACATTGAAATGAAAAAATTCATCACTGTTTTATCTTTCACCTTTTTTTTATGTTTTTCAGCCATTAGTTATGGTCAGGCAGATGCCCAAACCGGACCTAAACCGTCTCTTGACAATGGTACCATAGAAAGTCAATTCGATTATTTATATAGAAAATCGAGTTCTTATCAGGAGTACAAAGTTGTCAAAAAGACTTTTTATCAGAAAATAAAAGGGAATGTTCTTGACTCTATGCAAGGGCTTAAAAAAGACTTAAGTGACACCAAAAAACTTGTTGAAGTTCAGGGAAATGAAATTAAAAGTTTAAAATCAGACCTTGAAAAAACGAACAATAATTTAACCTCGGTTACCAAAGAAAAAGATAATATTAAATTCTTGAGTATACCTATGACTAAATCTTCTTATAACAGTTTGTTATGGACCATTATATTTAGTTTGGTGGCCTTACTCCTCTTTTTCATATTCAGATTTAAGTCTAGTAACTCCATTACTGTTCAGGCAAGAGAACTGCTCAGTGATACAGAGAAAGAATTTGAAGCCTATAAGGCGAAAGCTCTCGAAAGAGAACAAAAGGTACGACGTGAACTACAAGACGAGCTTAACAAACAAAAATACGCCGATAAGAAAGGCAAGAAATAAGTTCTTACATCGATCGTAAATAAAAACCGAATATTCATTTATTCGGTTTTTTTTGGTCCAAACTGTACCAATAAAGTGAGCAAGATCAACAGAGATACATCATGAGTAAAAAACATTGCATAGATTTTGCTAAATTGCTATCGTGTTACCTAAAATCCATCATCGTGAAACCAATACTTTTATCTCTGCTATGTATCCTGTCCATAAATTTGTATGCACAAACCAAACTTCCAAAAGAAAAACAGCTTATTGACGACATCATAGGCTCACATTCTAAGGATTTAATTCGCATGAGTGATGAGATCTGGGCCAAAGCCGAAACGGCATTCGAAGAATATGAATCTTCTAAAATCTTATCAGATTATGCAGAAAACAATGGTTTTTCTGTAGAACGCGGGGTGGCAGGAATGCCTACAGCCTTTGTGGCAACATATGGAAGCGGCAAGCCGGTTATAGGTATTTTAGGAGAATTTGATGCCCTACCTGGTATTTCGCAAAAAGCTATACCGACCAAAGAAGCACTGCAAGAAGGTGCTGGAGGTCATGGTTGTGGTCATAACCTATTCGGGGCAGCCAGTCTGGGAGCTGCCGTTGCCATTAAAGAACTCATAGAGCAAGGAAAAATTAAAGGGACCATCAAGTTTTTCGGTACACCCAGTGAGGAGAAATTTTTTGGTAAAATATGGATGGTAAATGCCGGACTCTGGAACGATGTTGATGTCAATATGAGCTGGCACCCTCATGCTTCAACAGAAGCAGATGTTCAAAGCAGCCTAGCGCTTATTGATTTCAAGGTTGAATTTTTTGGGCAGGCAGCTCATGCAGCGGCTGATCCCTGGAATGGGCGCAGTGCATCAGATGCCCTTGAATTATATACTTCAGGTATTAATTATTACCGCGAGCATGTAAAACCAACTGTCAGAATGCACTATCATATTCAGGATGCTGGTGCCGTGGTAAATGTTGTTCCAGATTATGCCAGGGTTTGGGTGCGCATAAGAGATTCAAAAAGAGTTGGCATGTTGCCGGTCTATGAACGTGTAAGAGAAATGGCCGAAGGTGCTGCAATTATGGCGAATGTTGATTACAAGATATCGTTGATTTCAGGAATTTATGAAATACTGGTCAACAGAACCGGAGGGGCATTACTTCAGGAAAATCTGGACTTATTAGGTCCGATATCCTATACGCCAGATGAAATTGCCTTCGGAAAAAAAATACAGGAAGAAACAGGAAAACCCCAGGCCGGACTTGACGGCAACATAAGTCCTTTAAAAGAGACCAGAAAAAACCCTGGAGGCGGCTCTACTGATGTAGGTGATGTAAGCTGGAATGTGGCCAACATAAACCTGAGGGTGACAACTGCACCGATAGACACGCCATGGCATTCTTGGGCCGTCGTAGCTTGTGGTGGCATGTCCATAGGACATAAAGGCATGATCTATGCCTCAAAAGCTATGGCCATGACGATGTACGATCTATATAAAAGCCCTAAAAAAGTACAAGAAATTAAAGATGAGTACGTGCATAGAAAAGGAAACGAAGTGTACAAAGCCATGATTCCTGAAGGACCTCCACCTATTCCTGCTGAATAGAAATTACAAACGTCAAAACTAATATGAATCAGGCTTTATCCTTGTATGTGCCTCAAGGTATGCCAGCGCGTTTGTACCTTCATTAAAAAGTAAATCTAATATACTTAGGTTTTCCATAAAACCATGTTTATCATCAAATACCTGTGTATAGGATTTCAGCTCATAGGCAGGCGTTTTCTTGGCCTTGACCAAAAACCGATAGTCTATTTGGTCCTGATAATTTTCGAGGTATTCTTTGGTAAACGAATAGGTCTGATCAAGCTGCAGGCTATCTTTGAT
>CAYQPI010000036.1:0-14261 GCA_964419405.1 uncultured Flavobacteriaceae bacterium | reverse complement strand
AGTGAATTGGGCAAAAGAACTTATATGACTACAGATAAGATATTGTCGATTATCAAACGAGTAGATGGTATTAAACCTGTTAAAGTCGATACCGAATTAAAAATGGAATATGGGAATGATAGTTTTGCGACTTCAGTCATGCCTGTTGAACATATTTCATTGCAAGAGGGTAGAGTGATAGTGTCGCTTTTTGCGGAAGCAACGCGATGTAAGGCCAATGATGTGTGCGGGATCCCGGAAGGTGCCGGAGCAACACAAAAAGAGGAGGCATCTTGTTGTGCCTAATTGAGCATTAGCTGGGTCAAGATTGAAGAGCCGAGAGATTTAGAGATGACAAAGTCTTTAATCACATATAAAATACCCATAGACTTTTTTTAAATTAGGGGAATTTTAAAATGGGATAGTTCGCATACTTTTTCCTTGACCAATACAGACATTCATCGTAATATTGCAATTTAACGATTAAGATATGGGAGTAGCGAAAACTGACATCTTTACAGATCAACAAAATGAAATATCATTGCTTGCCAAGGCATTTGCAAGTCCTGCTCGAGTAGCGATTTTACAATATCTTTTTAAGATCAATGCTTGTGTTTGTGGTGATCTGGTGGATGAAATTGGATTAGCTCAGGCCACGATATCACAGCACTTAAAGGAGTTGAAACACATAGGCCTTATCAAGGGAAGTGTAGAAGGAACCAGTGTTTGCTATTGTATAGATCCTGAGAAATGGACGAAAATGAAAGAATTAATGACAGCTTTTTTAAATTCGGATCTTCCCGAAACCAATTGCTGTTAACAAATATAGTTAGTATGAAAAAAGAATCAGAACTAAAAGGGATCGTCAGAGATCGATATGCAAAAATTGCAGACCAAGGAAAAGCGGAGAACGCGTCTTCCTGTTGTGGAGCAACAGTGTCCTCTAACAAGATCTATAATATTATGATGGATGATTATACCGAAACTGAAGGGTATAATGAACAGGCAGACTTGGGTCTGGGCTGTGGTCTTCCTACTAAGTTTGCTAAAATAAAAACCGGCGATACGGTGATCGATCTTGGATCTGGCGCAGGTAACGATTGTTTTGTGGCCAGACATGAAACGGGAGCCGAAGGAAAGGTGATTGGTATAGATTTTACACCAGAAATGATACAAAAAGCACGGACCAATGTTGAAAAACGTGGTTTTAACAACGTTGAGTTCAGAGAAGGAGATATAGATGATATGCCGGTGAATAACGATGTGGCCGATGTTATCGTCAGTAATTGTGTACTGAATCTAGTTCCCGATAAACCAAAGGTCATCGGTGAGATATTTAGGGTTCTCAAACCAGGTGGACATTTCAGTGTCGCAGATATCGTATTGGTAGGAAATCTACCTGAAGCGCTTAAACTGGATGCTGAAATGTACGCAGGATGTGTAGCCGGAGCAATTCAAAAATCACATTATCTAAATCTATTGGAGGAGCAGGGATTTCAAAATGTAAGCTTGCAAAAAGAAAAGGCGATTACTATTCCTGATGATATCCTTGACAAATACTTATCTAAAAGTGACATCAAGAATTTCAACAAATCAGGGATAGGAATTTTTAGCATCACCGTTTATGGTGAAAAGCCTCAAAGCAATCAACAAAAACCAAAACGTAAACTTTCAGAATTGCAGGAAGCCTCTTCCTGTGATCCTAAAAGTGGATGTTGTTAAATAGTAATTATAATTATGGCATTATTTACAGAACTGGATAAGTTCGTTTCAACGCTCAATACGGAAGGTATATCTGTTGAAAGAAAACAAACGCTTCAAAGGCTGATCGATTTTATATCAGAAAGGTTAAAGTCAGAAAAGACGATCAATATCAATTTTATTTGCACGCATAATTCAAGGAGAAGTCATTTGTCTCAAGTTTGGGCACAAACCCTTAGTCATTATTTTAAGCTGAAGAATGTTTTTTGTTATTCCGGAGGAACAGAGGCTACTGCCTTATTCCCAATGGTAGCCGAAACTTTGAAAAATACTGGCTTTGATATTAAAAAATTATCGGCTGGTGAAAATCCTGTGTACAGCATTAAATATTCGGATGATCAACACCCGGTTATTGGCTTTTCTAAAAAGCTCGAAGATGATTTTAACCCAAAGTCGGATTTTGCCGCTGTTATGACTTGTTCACAAGCCGATGAAGGATGTCCTTTTGTTCCTGGTGCGGCGGCAAGGATTCCCATCACTTTTGAAGACCCTAAGGCATTTGATAGTACACCAGTTCAGGCTGCTAAGTACGCTGAAAGAAGTTTGCAAATTGCCACTGAAATGTTTTATGTTTTCTCTAAAATCTAATCATAATGGCATCAAAAAAATTAAGTTTTTTAGACAGAAATTTGACCCTATGGATTTTTGTAGCAATGGCTATAGGAGTTGCTTTGGGTTACTATGTACCAACTTTTCCAGACTTTGTGAATTCTTTCAGTTCTGGTACAACGAATATACCCATAGCTATAGGATTAATTTTAATGATGTATCCTCCATTGGCAAAAGTTAAATATTCATTGCTTCCTAAAGTATTCAAAAACACAAAAATCCTTTCCATTTCTTTGTTGTTAAATTGGATCATCGGGCCGGTTTTAATGTTTTTTCTGGCAATTACTTTTCTCAGAGACTATCCTGAGTATATGGTAGGTTTGATCTTGATCGGTCTTGCACGTTGCATCGCTATGGTACTGGTGTGGAATGATCTGGCAGACGGTAGTAGCGAATATGGAGCAGGCCTGGTAGCCTTAAATAGTATATTTCAGGTTTTTGCCTATAGTTTTTACGCCTGGATCTTTATTACTGTGCTTCCTCCATATTTTGGATTTGAAGGTGCCATTGTTGATATTTCGATAAGTACTATTGCAGAAAGTGTTGCGATCTATTTAGGGATACCATTTTTGGCAGGTATATTAAGTCGGGTAATTTTAGTGAAATTAAAAGGTGAAAAATGGTACGATGAAAAATTTATCCCAACCATTTCACCTTTAACGCTTATCGCTCTATTGTTTACGATTGTGATTATGTTCTCACTCAAAGGTGAGTTGATCGTAGAAATCCCTATGGACGTAATAATTATAGCCATCCCCTTGCTGATTTATTTCAGTTTGATGTTTATCATTGGCTTCTTCGTCACCAAAAGTGTTGGAGCCAAATACGATGAAACAGCGGCTGTAGCATTTACAGCAGCAGGAAATAATTTTGAATTGGCTATTGCCGTAGCCATAGCAGTTTTCGGATTAAATTCAGGACAAGCCTTCGCAGGCGTAATTGGTCCCTTGGTAGAAGTACCAGCTCTTATATTGCTGGTTAAGGTTTCCTTTTGGTTAAAAAAGAAATATTTTTAATTCGACCTGATCAGTAAAACCTCGAATCCTATTGTTTTCTAGGTAATAATTCTGGGCGTTGGGCAATTTGGTATACAAGACCGGCTAAAACGGTGGCGTTAACCATTAAATCCTTTTCCGGGACATATTCAAGCACGTCCATATTGGTATGATGGGTGACCGAATTATAGTTTAGCGGGTCTTGAATTATCTGAAAAGCAGGTATATTATAATGGTTGAAAACATCATGGTCTGTAAAATTGGTATTTTCTATGGTTAAATGATTGACGTTGAGATGAGCATAAGGTTTAAGATACCCTTCAAAAATAGGTCGTATTGCTTCGTTACCTTGTAAGAAGATGCCTTTCATCATTCCTGCCCCATTGTCCATATTCAAATAGGCTGAAATTTGTTCTGATTCCTTTTTAAATTTTTCATCCTTAACTTTTCCTAAATGATTTTGAGCATAGGCCAGTGAACCGATATATCCTTGTTCCTCACCGCCCCATAAACCTATTCTGATAGTCCGCTTAGGTTGAATTCCTGATTGCTTAAGAATCCTCATAACTTCCATCATCACTGCTGTTCCGGCTCCATTATCTGTTGCTCCCGAAGAGGCATGCCAAGTGTCAAAATGAGCTCCGATCATCACAATTTCATTCTTTAGTTTAGGGTCAGATCCTGTAATTTCTCCTATGATGTTTACGTTGTTTTTGGGTTCTAAATAGAGTTCTGAATCCAATTCAAACTTTATGGACGGTCGAACCCCTTTTTTCAAAAGGCGGCTAAGTCTACCGTAATCATCAGCAGCAATGGCGAAATAAGGAATATTCTGTGTATCAGAACTTTTCAGGTTGTAGGTTCCGCTGGGATGCAAAATTCCTGGATGTAAATTTTTCGTACCAAAGGCAGCCAGAGCGCCCTCCTGATTCAAAAATTCAAAAAAGGGTCTTTCCTGTTTGAGGTAATTTTGGAAAAAGTCCATCATTTGAGGCAAGGTAAGATCACCTGCCACATATCCCAGAGGCTCTTCAGAAATAGGAACAATTGAACCTTCGGCCTCTGTCAACCTCTCTTCTGTAAATCTTTTGCTCAAAGGTTTCAGAAGTTGATGATTGCCTGATGAAGCTCCATTTAGTTTGATATTTTTATTCCCAATAAGAACTGTTTTCCCCTTTAATTTTCCAGTCCAGTTTTTCTTGACTTCATCAAGATTCGTGGAGTTCTCTATCAAAACAATTTCCGCCTGCTGAATGCCTTTAGAATCCTTTGTCCAGGCATATGGATAGGCCTCTATTTTTATATATGATGGTTCGGTCACTTCAACGTTAAAAGATTTCAAATCCCAGCCAAGGCAATCGTCGCAATACGGTTCTAACTCAACCTTGTCAACTCCCCAGCTTTCTAGTTTTTCTTTGGTCCATTCTGCGGCTTTATAGTATTGGTGAGTGCCGGTTAAGCGAGGACTATAGGTGTCTGATAGTTCCTCAATGAGTTCATATACCTGTGATTTTTGAAAGCCTTCTGCATTGATCTTGGCCAGGGCATTTTCTTGAGCATACACTGTAGAGGTGAGGATTAAAAGACTAAAAAAGAAATGGAAAGGTTTGGGAAGTGTCATATCGTTTTTCCATAAATATAAGAAAAACACTTGATTTATTGATCGGCAATGGCTTCGGCAGCAATATAAGCTCCTGTCCAGGCATTTTGAAAATTAAAGCCCCCTGTTAAGCCATCGATGTTGAGCACTTCACCAGCAAAAAACAGATTGCTGTGAATCCTGCTTTCAAAACGCTTAAAATTGATTTCTTTCAGATCGACACCACCTGCAGTGACAAATTCTTCTTTAAAGGTGGTTTTGCCATGAGAATTGAAGCAGCTTTTGGCGAGTTTCTGACTTAAGGCTTCGAGCTGTTTATTTGAAATGTCAGACCAGTTTTGCGATTCTTTTATAGATGATGCTATGACCATTTTGGCCCAGAGGCGTTTTGAAATTTGTTCAAAACAAGATTTGAGAAGTACATTTTTTTTCGGGTTTTTCGATTTTTGCTTTTTCAATGACTCCAAAATTTCTTCTTGGGGAAGATTCAACCAATTAACTTCCACGCTGAAATGATAGTTTAATTTGGCCAGTTCAATCGCAGCCAAAGAAGATAGTTTAAGAATGCCTGGTCCGCTTAAACCCCAGTGCGTAATTAATAAGGGTCCGGTACTTTCAAAGCGCCCATGTTCTATGCTGATATGTGCATCAGGCACTGAGATACCAGGAATGTCCTCTAGTAAAGGATCTTTAATGTTGAACGTAAAGAGGGAGGGAACAGGAGCTACGATCCTATGCCCTAAACCTTTTATGATATCCCAAATTTTTGTAGTTCCACCAGAGGCAATTAGTAAGACATTTGCCTTAAAACTGTTTGTTTTAGTTTCAATGTTAAAACCTTTATCCAAAAAAGAGATTTGCTGAACATTTTGGTTTAAAAGCACCCTTACACCAGCTTTTTCGGCACTGTTAACAAAGCAATCGATGATGGTCTGAGATGAGTTTGATTCAGGAAACATTCTCATGTCCTCTTCAATTTTCAATTGAATTCCTTTTTGATCAAACCATTCGATAGTGTCTCCTGTCATAAATCGATGAAAGGGTCCCAGTAATTCTTTACGACCTCTGGGATAGTATTCAACAAGTTCTTTAGGGTCGAAGCAGGCATGAGTAACATTACATCTGCCTCCACCTGAAACTTTTACCTTTTGTAACACTTTTGAACTTTTCTCTAAGATGGTGACTTTGAGGTCAGGATTCAATTCTGCGATATTAATGGCGGCAAAAAAACCAGCAGCGCCACCGCCAATAATGATTACTTCTTTATCCATATTACTTGATCATAGAGGTATATGGTATTACTGTATCGAAACCTTTCTGTTTAAAATAGTCAGGGCTAGAGTCGTCTCCTGAGGCAAGAATAAAATCGCCTCCCCAGGCACCTAAACTTTTTGTTTGACCCTTATAATCTGAAAAATATTTTTCTTGAATAGTGGATTCACCTAATACAGTTGACATTAATTTCTCATGTTCTTTTAGAACATGATTAAAATCTGAAGTCGTATTCGACAACAGCAGCTCTTTTGTAAGATCAGAAATTTTCTTTACCGCTGAGGGATTAAGTTTTCTTTGCTTATATGATTTTATGCTTTCGCTGCTTCGTTGCTTTTTGTTTAAATGAACGAAATACAGTTGGTCTTTAAAAGGCGGATCAAACAATACTTGTTCTACAGAAGGAACTCCTTGCATTAGTTTGTATACGATACTTTGATCGTTTTGAGCACAGGCTATATCGTAGCCACTCCCTCCAAAACTTTTGAATAATAGGTCAAAGGCGTCAACTTTTGCCCATTGAGCTATATTATTAATGAGGGTAGATGAACTTCCCAGTCCCCAATCTCTGTTAAAAAAGAGTTTTGTAACTACGCTATACCCTGTAGGATCATCTAAAAAATTCTGATTGAACTCTTTGGCTTTCCTCAGAATTTTAATCAGGGTGTTTGCGACTTTTTCATCTCCATTAAGATCGATGATCTCAAAATGAGGGACATTAAATTTTGCCTCAAACCATATTGAGTCATCCTTATTGAGACTCTTCCAGGTTATAATGTTCACCTGTTCTGTATGTTCAACAGCCAATTCTTGTCCAAAAACAGCGGGAACGGCCAAGCCCAAAGCGCCATCTAAGATGAGGTATTCTCCGCTTAAGAGTAATTTACCGTTGCTATAGAATTTTTCCATCTTCTCAAGAAACTAATTTTTTACATCAGCTAGTCTTCTTCTTTGTTGTAAATAGGCAATATTAAAAATGAGAGTCCGCCAAAGAACAATACCATGACTGTTTGCGCTGTCCACATGATCCACCCAAAAGCAAGTGCTGGATTTTCATCTACACCGTACAAGGTTAAAGCGCTGGCTACAAAGATAGGGTAGGTGCCAAGACCACCATTTGTCAGCGCCATACTAATTCCTCCCACAACAAACCCCACGATAATGCCTCCAAATGCCAAATGAGTTGTTTCTGGTAAAGCAAAGGTCACTGCATAGAACATTAAAACATACATGACCCAAATGAATACCGTATGGAAGATAAATGCCCATTTTTTTTTCATTTTGAAGATACTCACTACACCTTGGATGAGTCCTTGTATAAATGTTTGAATTTTTTGTATCAATGGGTTTTTTGATTTTCTCAACACCCAGACCAGGCCAAAGCCTATTATTGCCAAACCTCCAAGGATAAGCCAGGTGTAACTCGTACCAGAATCTTCTTCGCTGAACAAATAGCTGGAAAGAAGTTCGGTCTGGTATACGAAAGCAAGTGCGATGATGCTCAAAAGCATGATGGCATCTGCAACTCTTTCAGATACGATGGTTCCAAATGCTTTTTCGAAAGGAATTCCTTCATATTTAGCGACCGTTGTGGCTCTTGCAATTTCTCCGGCTCTTGGGACAATTAAATTGACCAAATATGCCACCAGAACAGCCATCACATTATTTGCAAATTTAGGCTTGTAACCAAGAGGGTCGAGCATGAACTGCCATCTGTAAGCCCTTGATAAATGACTGAGAACACCTAGAATCAGAGAACAGACTACCCACCAATAATTGGCAGTTTTAAAGGAAGTCTTAATGGCCTCGATATCTTCTGGTTTTAACTTTGACAGAGAATACCAAATAAGAAATACTCCCAAGGCAATCGGGAGTAGGGTAAAAATGATCTTTTTAGAACTGAATTTCAAAAAATTATGTCAGTGAATTATCCTTTTCATTCGGGAAAACAATCGAAGGCTTGAATGATTTTGCTTCTTCAAATTCAAGCATAGCATAAGCAATAATTATGATGATATCATCTTTTGCTACTTTTCTTGCAGCTGGTCCGTTCAAGATAATGTCACCACTTTTTCTCTTCCCTTTAATGGCATATGTTATAAATCTTTCTCCATTGTTAATATTAACAATATGAACTTTTTCTCCTTCAATAATATTAGACGCATCCATCAGATCTTCGTCAATCGTGATGCTACCAATATAGTTCAAATCAGATCCTGTAATTCTTACACGATGTATTTTTGATTTTACAACTTCAATATTCATCTTTCGCTTAAAATTTTAACGGTGCAAAGTTACTCAATTTAAAGCTATGTTGTCTATTAATCTGATTCCTCCCGCATAAACAGCAATAAACCCTCTGTATTTTACTCCGGGGAGTATTTCAATTGCCGGCTTAAGTGACTTTGTATCAGCGATTTCAAAATATTCTAAATCCAAATATTTATTTTGAACAAATTCATTTTTAACAAAACTTTTAACCCTTGAGGGCGAGTTGCCTTCAAAAAGTTTCTTGCTTTTTAGCAAGGTCTGATAAATTTCAGGAGCAGCATTTCTATGAATTTCACTGAGCCTGGTATTTCTTGAACTCATGGCCAGGCCATTTTCTTCCCTAAAAATCTCAACAGGGATGATCTGTATGTGAATAGATTCTAAGTCAACCATTTTTTTTATGATCAACAATTGTTGATAATCTTTTTCACCGAAATAAGCTTTATCCGCCTTCGTGATTAAAAATAATTTTTTAACTATGGTAGCCACACCATCAAAATGGTCCTGTCGATGAAGGCCTTCCATTACCTCATCCAAACCATCAAAATTAAATGCTTCAGAACGCGTGACCCCCTGGTACACTTCATCTATTGATGGAGCGAAAACATAGTCACAATCCAATGCTTTCAATGCTTCAAGATCTTTTTCTAAGGTTCTGGGATAATTAGATAAATCCTCTTTTTTATCGAACTGAGTGGGGTTGACAAAAATACTAACAACAACGAAATCATTTTCTTCTTTGGCTCTTTTTACGATGGAAAGATGCCCCTTGTGCAATGCGCCCATGGTCGGAACCAGTCCTAGGGTAAATTTCTCACCTTTGAGGGATAATGTTTGCTGAAGAGATTTTATGGTTTTGAAAACCTCCATTTTGCTGTTAAATATTGTTAATTGGAGCCTCAAACTTAAGATTTTAATTCGAATTTCGCATATAATTTCGTAATTTTGCAGCGATCCAAAATAGAATGATAAATGAAAGATAAGAGAATCCTTTATATTTCGTCTGAATTAACCCCCTATTTACCTGAAAATGAAGTGTCAAAAATGGCCTTCGAAGTTCCAAAAGAAATGCACCATCAAGGAGCTCAGATTAGGATGTTTATGCCGAGATTTGGAGTGATTAATGAACGGAGACATCAATTGCATGAAGTTATACGATTGTCAGGTATGAATTTGATAATCAATGATATGGATATGCCGTTGATCATCAAGGTTGCGTCTTTGCCTAAGGAAAGAATGCAGGTTTATTTTATTGACAATGAAGAATATTTTAGGAGAAAGGCTGTATTTACCGATAAAGAAGGGAAGCTTTTTCCGGATAATGATGAGAGAGCCATCTTTTTTGCAAAAGGTGTTGTTGAAACGGTAAAAAAATTAAATTGGGCTCCAGATATCATTCATATTCATGGTTGGATGGCTTCATTATTGCCTTTGTATTTAAGAGAATATTATAAAAATGACCCGCTTTTTGCAGAAAGTAAGATTGTAACTTCAGCTTTTAACTATGATAATTCAGGAGTGTTAGATGGCAAAAATTTAGTGGATAAAATTAAATTTGATCAGATTTCAGAAGACAAATTAGGTTCATTTTCAAATGGAAGTGGCGATAATTTTGTGAAAGTTGCCATTGAAAATTCAGATGCTGTCATTAAAGGTAGCGAAGAATTAAGTGAGGATCTTTCAAAAGTGATCAACGACCTTGACATTCCAGTACTTGACTACCAACCTATAGAAGGATTTACCGAAGCGTATTCCGACTTTTATCTCAATAAAGTTTTATAAATATAGCTTTAACACATTCAAGATTAATTTATGTCGTCTAAAAAAATTGCCATTTTTAGAAATATTGGTGTAGGAATCATATTTTTATTAGGAATAGTATCATGTGAAAAGGATCTCGAGGATATTGGTGTTGACCTGACAGGACAAAGACCATTTGATGTTGGAGATACCATCATGGAGGTTATTGCGTATCACAGGAATATTGATTCATCTCGAGTTGACAACAATGATCCTGTTGACGATCCATTGTATTTGATGGGTGTCAATACCAATAATACCTTCGGAAGTTTACAAAGTGACTTGATTTCTCAGGTTCATTTACCGATTTTTGGGGCAGACTTTGGAGACAATGCTGTTATTGACAGGGTAGTACTTGATATTCCGTATTTTTCTACACGAGATGGTGATCAGGGAGCAGTTGATCCTGATACAGGGCTGCCAATTGAAGATGAAGATGGAGATACCATTCAGGTTCCTAATTTTATTCTTGATTCTGTTTATGGGAATCAAGATTTAGAGTTTGAGATTTCGGTTTTTGAACTGGGGACCTTTTTGAATTCTCTGGATCCGAACGATCCTACTCAAGAGGCTGTGTATTTTTCTGATAAAGAGTACGTAAAGAAAGATATGTTGCATGAGGGTAGCTTTAAACCCAATAGGAATGACACGGTATTGTACGTTGAAAGAAGGTATTTAGATGATGACCCTACAACAGTGGATGATATTGATACCATTCAGGCTGAGAATTCATCTCCATCGATGAAGTTCGATCTGGATAAACAGTTTTTCTACGAGCGGTTTGTGAATCATGACAATCCTTCAGATTTTGACAATAACGATAATTTTGTAAGATATTTTAGAGGCTTGTATATTGATGCTGAAGGTATGGATGGTTCATTGATCAATGTGCCTGCTGCAAACGCTACAATGACTATTTACTACACAAATGATGTAATCGTAGATGAGCCAGACGGAGAAGACTTAAATGACAATGGAGTTACCGGAGAATCAGATGTTTTGATAAGGGTGAAACAAATTCAAACCTACGGTTTTGACGGCGTTAGAACGGGTTCTTATGAAAGATCATATACAGGTTCAAAAATTGAACCATTGCTTCTCAATCCTGACAAAGAGAATGGAGAATCTAATTTGTACGTTCAAGGAGCTGCGGGGTCTGAGGTCATTGTTGAGATTCTTGATGAAGAAACGCTGGATTTTTTAAGGCAGCAAAAATTATTGATCAATGAGGCCAATTTGGTCGTGTATATAGATGGTGATCAAGACGTCATTCCGAGCAAGTTGTTTTTGTATAAATATGACTATAATTCAATGATAAGTGATTTTTATAATTTTAGATTCGGCCCCTTAGCTTTTGGTGGGGATTTGAAATATGACGATGACGGGAATCCCGAGTTTTATAAATTCAGAATTACGGATTATGTGACCAAAATGATAAAGGGAGATGAACCAGTTGCTTTATCGAAATTAGCCTTAAAGAATAGTGTTGGAACAGATGAGTTTAATTCAGCTGTTGTGGATACGATCAATAAGAAATGGAATTATATTCCAAAAGGTGTAGTATTACACGGAAATAGACCTTCAGATAACGATAAGAGGATAAAATTAGAATTATTTTATTCAGAATAATTGATTAAATTCGACAAAAATTTAGATCCTGACAATTTATAGGAGTTCTCGCCCTAGATAATAAGTTGTTAGGATTTACGTTTTGAATAATATTTTAAGACTCAAATAATATGTGTGGAATTACAGGTTATATAGGTTACCGAGATGCGTACCCTATTATTATGAATGGTTTAAAAAGGCTTGAATATAGAGGTTATGACAGCGCAGGTGTCATGTTGTTTGATGGTGATCAGATCAATTTAGCCAAAACCAAAGGAAAAGTTTCAAGTTTAGAAGATAAGGTTCATGAGGAAATCCCGGAAAAGGGATTTATCGGAATTGGTCATACGCGTTGGGCAACCCACGGGGTGCCAAATGATATAAATTCACATCCTCATACTTCTCAGTCGGGAAATTTGGTGATTGTCCATAACGGAATAATTGAAAATTATGATACGATCAAACAGGAATTGATCAGCAGAGGATATCAGTTTCACAGTGATACCGATACGGAAGTATTGATTAACTTGATCGAAGAGATAAAGTCGCAGGAGGATGTAAAACTGGGAAAAGCGGTTCAAATTGCATTAAATCAAGTGGTTGGTGCCTATGCGATTGCGGTATTTGATAAGGCAAAACCCGATGAGATTGTTGTCGCTAAATTAGGAAGTCCGATTGCCATTGGCATAGGAAAGAATTTTGAGGAATTCTTTATTGCTTCAGATGCCTCACCTTTTATTGAATATACCAAAGAGGCTATTTATCTGGAAGATGAAGAAATGGCAATCATTAAAAAGGGTCGCGATGTAAAGGTGCGAAAAATAAAAGATGATAGCCTGATCGATACGACCATTCAGGAATTACAAATGAATCTTGAACAGATCGAGAAAGGAGGCTATGAACATTTTATGCTCAAGGAGATTCACGAACAGCCACGTGCTATTACCGACACGTTCAGAGGGCGAATGCTCGTGAATGAAGGCATCATTAAGTTGTCAGGTCTTGAGAACAATATGAAAAAGTTTCTCGCTGCAGACAGGATCATTATTGTGGCTTGTGGAACTTCATGGCATGCAGGACTTGTGGGGGAATATATTTTTGAAGAATTTTCAAGAATCCCTGTAGAAGTTGAGTATGCATCAGAGTTTAGATACAGAAACCCGGTCATTACAGAAAGAGATATTGTTATAGCAATTTCTCAATCAGGAGAGACTGCAGATACCTTGGCAGCCATCAAACTGGCTAGGTCAAAAGGTGCTTTTGTTTTTGGAATTTGTAATGTGGTGGGGTCATCAATCGCCAGAGAAAATGATTCGGGCGCATATACGCATGCTGGACCTGAGATAGGTGTTGCCTCAACAAAAGCTTTTACTACACAGATCACGGTATTATTGTTGATGGGACTAAGATTGGCAAGAGCTAAAGGAACCATGTCAAGCGCAGATTACAGAATGCATTTGCAAGAACTGGAATTGATTCCTCAAAAGGTAGAAAGTTTATTGAGCATTGATGAGCAGGTGAAGCAGATTGCCAAACAATACCTGCTGTCTACAAATTGTTTGTATTTAGGAAGAGGATTTAACTTCCCGGTAGCTCTGGAAGGAGCCTTAAAGCTCAAAGAGATATCATATATTCATGCTGAGGGATATCCGGCAGCAGAAATGAAACACGGTCCGATTGCTTTAATTGATGACAGAATGCCTGTGATTGTAATCGCTACAAATAAAGGGCATTATGAGAAGGTGGTGAGCAATATTCAAGAGATTAAATCAAGAAAGGCAAAAATTATTGCCATCGTAAACGAAGGGGACGTTACTGTTCGTGATATTGCAGACCATGTGATTGAAATACCAGAAACGGAGGAAGCTTTTTCTCCCTTGTTGACGACAATACCTTTGCAGCTCCTGTCTTATCATATTGCGGTAATGCGTAATTGTAATGTAGATCAGCCAAGAAACTTGGCCAAGTCTGTTACGGTGGAGTAACTCTGATAGGGGTATTTATTAGAAAATAAAAGAGAGGTGATTTTTACTTTTATAGTTTAATTACCTCTTTTTTATGCTTCTTAGATGGATTATAAATTTTTTGGAATTCGCAAATTAAGCGAGGAGCAAACAAGTTCTTATTTTCCGTTAAAAGTATTCATAGTGTTGGCAATTCCAGCCATGGCAAAAGAAGATATGGCTTTGGTACATTTTTCAATTCTTTCTTCCAGAATCTGCTGTTCTTCTTCATTCCATTGTCCTAATACGTAATCAACCTGTCGGCCTCTACCATACTCACTTCCTATGCCAAATCGCAATCGAGCATAGTTTTGGGTCTGCAAGACGTCATTTATGTTTGTAAGACCATTATGACCTCCAGCG
>CAYQPI010000035.1:0-3066 GCA_964419405.1 uncultured Flavobacteriaceae bacterium | reverse complement strand
TGGATCAGGCATTTTCTGATGGATTAAGATATATGTCGGATGCTGATGCGCGCCCAAAGGGAGGCTCACATGCCTATGCCCATTTATGGGATAACGGAAATGATATTATTGAAGAGTTGAAAAATGTCATGAACGTCAGGAAGTTCGCTATGGATAATTTTTCGCTGGATCGTATTAAAACCAAGGAGCCCTATTCTAAACTTGAAGATGTGTTTGTGCCATTGTATTTTTATCACAGATATCAGACAGAGGCCGTTGCTAAACTAATAGGGGGGTGGGATTATTCGTTTTCAGTTAAAATGACTGGGATGGATAAGATGCAAGCTGTTGCTCCTGAGGTGCAAAGAGAGGCACTCACATCACTTATGGAAACTATTTCAGTTGAAAACTTGATTATTTCAGAACCCCTGCTGGAGCTTTTTCCACCCAGGGCTATGGGCTACGGAAGAAGCAGAGAATCTTTTAAAAGCAATCTTGGTGTTAATTTTGACCCCTTAGCTGCTGCGGTAACTGCCTCGTCTCAGACTTTTAGCCTGTTATTGCATCCGGAAAGAAGCTCAAGACTCATACTAGGAAATAGCCTGGATCAAAGTCAATTGTCTTTTGGCGAGTTGTTGGATGTCATTCATGAAAACACCTTTATAAAACAACATAAGGATCCTTATAAACAACAGATTCAGTATGTGATTAATCAACAGTTTTTAGTCGATTTATTTAATTTATTGTCTAATGAGAAAGCATATTTTCAGGTGAAGGCCATAGGTTTTGATAAGCTGTCTCAGTGGAGTGACATGCTGAATTCGGGCAAAGGCAGTGATGAGCAGGTTGTCATAAACCAGTATCTGAAAAAACAAATAGATGATTTTATCAAAAATCCAGAGAAAAGCAGAGGTTCGAATGTATTGGAGATTCCTGATGGTTCGCCCATCGGAATGGATCATTTTCTTCTTAATGGAGCCAACTAAGAACTGATATAGTATGAACATTAACTGTGATTTAGGGGAGGGAATGTCAAATGAGGCTGATTTAATGCCTTATGTTGATTCCTGCAGTATTGCCTGCGGAGGTCATTATGGTGATGCTAAGTCTATGACTAAAACACTGGAGCTGGCGCAAAAGTTTGGGGTCTCGATAGGGGCGCATCCTTCATATCGCGATAGAGCCAATTTTGGTAGAAAGATAGTTGAGGTGTCCCATGATGAATTAAAACGTCAGATAAGGGAGCAGATTTCAGTTTTAGACAAGATATCCAGGTCAATGGGTATGGAACTGCATCATGTAAAGGCTCATGGTGCACTTTATAATGAAGCGGGGCGAAACGAGGATGTTGCAAATGTATTGATCGATTCAGTTGTTAGTTTTGAAAAAGAACTTTGTATATTCGTTCCCTACGGATCTAATCTGCATCAACTTTCTATTCAAAAAGGTCTTAGCCACTTTGTCGAAGTTTTTGCCGATCGAAATTATGATGAGCGCTATGAATTGATTTCAAGAAAGATTTCAAAGGCCATTATTTTAGAACCGTCAGAAGTAGTAAGCAGGGTAAAAAAAATGGTGCAAAGAAAATGCATCATGATCGAAGATGGTCGAGAATTACCCGTAGAATTTGATACAATTTGCGTGCATGGAGATCATCCCAATGCTTTGGAGATTTTACGAGGATTACACGCGCTTAAAAGAGAATTATCTTGAACGTATACAAGTTAAAATATAAGCCCTTAGGGAGTATAGCCGTTCTTATTGAATGGCCTAAGTCAATAGAGCAAAAGATTTTAAAAAATATCAGTCTCTTTCGCCATAAAATTCATGTGGATATGGGAGAGTATGTTTTGGAGACGGTGCCTGCCTATAATTCCCTCACGGTATTTTTTGATACAGGAAAGATCAAATATTCTTCAGTGGTAAAAGATCTAAAAGAAATTTATGCTACAAAAGATCAAAAATTGCTTACGGCAAATAAGATATGGAAAATTCCTGTTTGTTATGACACTTCATTTGGTCTGGACATAGAAGAACTGGCGGCAGATAAAAAGTTGACCAAAGAAAAAATAATCAGTCTTCATAGTGATCCTTTATATGATATTTATTTCATCGGATTTTTGCCTGGATTTTTGTACCTGGGAGGATTGAATGAAAAACTTGAATATCCAAGAAAAGACAAGCCAAGGTTAAAAATAAATCGAGGTGATGTGGCCCTGGCAGGGAATCAAACCGGGATTTATCCCAGAACCAGCCCTGGTGGATGGAACATACTTGGGAATTCTCCGTTACGTTTTTTTAATGTAGATGAGTTTCCACCCTGCTTCGCGGTTGCAGGTGATAAGGTAAAGTTTGTGCCAATTAGTAAAGAGGAACACGAAATCATCCTTCAAGAAGTAGAAAGAGGAGTTTACAAGATACAAAGTGATATTTATGGATAATAATATGCTCATTTTATCGGATGGTATTCACACCTCCATTCAGGATCTTGGTAGAAAGGGTTATCGTTCTTATGGAGTGCCTATTTCAGGCGCCATGGATAAGTACAGCGCCATTCTTGCCAATAAATTGCTCAACAATGATGAAAAACTTCCGGTAATGGAAATGACCCTTTTGGGTCCGAAGATTTTATTTGAAGATACGAGCCTTATCGTTTTGACAGGAGCTGACATGTCTCCTCAGCTCAATGGTGAGGATATTCAGATGAATTTTGTATACAAGGTCACCACCAGTGATGTGTTGAGTTTTGGTGCATTAAAAACAGGAGCAAGAACCTATCTCGGGGTGAAAGGTGGTTTTTTAACGGAAGAAAAATTAAATAGTTTTTCATACTACGAAGGGATAACATCAAAAGAGAAAGTCCAAAAGGGAGATCGACTTAAAATTTCGACGATTGATGCAGGTTTGAACCCAGGATCATCGAAGATCAAAGTGAAGAGTGCCCATTTTAAAGAAAAGAAATTAGAAGTGACCAAAGGGCCTGAATTCAACAGACTTACCAAAAAACATCGGGAATTGCTGTTTTCTAAGGAGTTTAAAATAGACGCTCATAACAACAGAATGGGCTATCAGTTAAAGAATAAATTT
>CAYQPI010000034.1:0-8011 GCA_964419405.1 uncultured Flavobacteriaceae bacterium | reverse complement strand
GTGATCCTGAATCAAGGAAAAACCAAAATTGTTGAATTTGGTTTGGTAAGAAATGACATTGTACAAAAATTTGGTATCAAGCAGGGAGTTTTGTTTGCCGATTTCAATTGGAATAATGTGCTGAAAACAGCAGGAAGAAAGAAAATTAAAATTGCAGAATTACCTAAATATCCTGAAGTGAGGCGTGATTTGGCCCTGCTCCTTGATGAAGATGTAGACTTTATTGATTTGTACAATTATGCCTTCCAAAGTGAGCGTAAATTGTTGAAAAATGTTGATCTTTTTGATGTTTATGTAGGAGACAAATTACCCAAAGGGAAAAAGTCCTATGCACTTAGTTTTATTTTGCAGGATGAGAATAAGACGCTTAATGATAAGCAGATAGATAAGATCATGAGCAAATTGCAACAAGGATTTAAAAAGCAGTTTGACGCAGAATTGAGGTAGAGCCCTGATCTTTGCCCTAAGCTGTTTTACAATAGTTAGATCAACCTTTGAAAATCATTTTTCAAAGGTTTTTTTGTAAAATACTGTGTAGAATTCAACTTTAATTTCTAATATTAGTACTTAAATTGAGTATTTTTAAATCATGAAAAACAAGGCTTTATTCTTGGCTGTTCTGTTGGTGTTTGGCCTGCTGTTCTCCTGTTCTGATGATGATGAGACTTCAGGACCCGTAGAGCCTGTGGATCGTGTACTAAGGGAAACTCAGACACGTGTTTTAACCGATGGTATTGAGACCTCAAGGCTGGAAGAATCTTTTTTAAGTGGGCAACCCTATATCAGGTATACCTTTGAAGGTTCAACTGTTGTCTCAAAAGTTGAATATAAATACAATAGCAGAGGCTCGGTCGAGAGTTTAAAATATTATTACGACACCAGGTATGAGGAGAAGGAGAACTTTTTATACGATGCTAAAAATAGATTGATTGAATTTTATGCTGAAAAAGTATCGGCACCAGAAATGAATTATTATAGAGAATTTGACTATCCTTCTGATACCATTATCATCGAACAACAAAAGGACCATCTTAAAAATCCGCTTCCTGGAGGCAGGTTTGTATATACCTTGAATGAGGATGGCTTGATCTATAAAGTAAAAGCTGAAAATGGTCAGGTTTTTATCGCCGAACTTGATGGCAATCAGATCATCTCGGTAAGTACTCCTAACGAAAGCGAGTACAGATATACCTATGATGAGGTGAATTTGGATCAGGGTGATTTTTATAAAAAATACTATCAGAGTATTTATGGAACGAATCTCAATAATGCCGCCTTGTACGTATCGTCCTTGCTTGACATCCCACAGGTGTATTCAGATAAATTTCTTTTGTCGGCTAAGTCTGAAAACACCATGTTCAGATATGACTATACCCTTGATCTGGAGGGTTCTCCCTTAGAAAGAGCTGACTATGAACAGGAGGTGCAAACCGCTGTGACCACCTATCTATATGACTAGCTTTAACGAGGGTTGAATTTATTAAAAAAGGAAGCGTTATGACTGATGTTTCCTTTTTATTTTGAATTATATTTGCAAAAAAATTACCAATGTACAAAGCAATTATTCGCAGTATTCTATTTCAATTTGATCCTGAAAAGGTCCATTATTTTACTTTTTCGACCATTAAAACGATCATGAAAATACCCTTGGTACCATCGATTACCAAAAGTCTTTTTAAGGTGTCGAGTCCTTCTTTGGAAAAAGAAGTTTTTGGTTTAGAATTCAAGAACCCTGTTGGATTGGCAGCTGGATTTGATAAAAATGCTGTGTTGTTTGATGAGTTCTCAAACTATGGTTTTGGCTTTGTTGAGATTGGTACGGTAACTCCTAAAGGGCAACCCGGAAATCCTAAAAAAAGATTGTTCAGGCTCAAAGAGGATGAGGCTGTAATCAACAGAATGGGCTTTAATAATGAAGGCGTGGATGCCGTGGTGGAACGTTTGAAGAAGCGAAAAACAGATGTGATCATTGGAGGGAATATCGGTAAGAATAAAGTAACTCCAAACGAAGATGCCATAGATGATTATATGATCTGTTTTGAAAAACTTTTTGATCATGTTGATTATTTTGTCGTAAATGTAAGTTCACCAAATACGCCCAATTTAAGGGCCTTGCAAGACAAAGAGCCTTTGACCCAGTTACTGCAAACGCTACAGCAAGAGAATTTGACCAGGGAAAGCCCAAAACCTATATTATTGAAAATTGCTCCAGATCTAACCGATAGTCAGTTATTGGATATCATCGATATCGTAAATACCACCAAAATAGCAGGTGTCATTGCAACGAATACCACCATTTCACGCGAGGGTTTGCAATCAGCTAACAAGTCTGAAACCGGTGGATTGAGTGGGAAGCCGGTGAAAAACAGATCGACGGAGGTCATCCGATTTTTGGCCGAGAAATCTGGGAAATCATTTCCAATCGTTGGAGTAGGAGGCATACATTCGGCAGCGGATGCCAAAGAAAAACTGGAGGCCGGAGCAGATCTGGTGCAGTTATATACCGGATTTATCTATGAAGGGCCGGCTTTGGTAAAAAGAATCAACAAAAGCCTCTTGTAATTATTCTTGCTGGCTGCTCAATAATTTATCGAAGCCAATTTCTTTAGTTGCCACATAATTGGCCAGCTTCGAATTTTTGAGGTAGCTGGTATGGGGGTAGTAGATAAATAGCAAGGACCCGTTTTTTATCTTATGAACGATCTGGCTATAATTCTCTTTGGGTAATGACGGACAACCAAGACTTCGGCCTAATCTTCCATTTTTCTTTATAAAACTCGTACTGACATAGTCTGCAGCATGAATTACAATGGCTCTTTCTCTGGCATTGTCATTGCTAAATTCTAAACCGTCTAATCGCAGGGACAGTCCATGTTTTCCTGTATAGGTCTCTGCAGTTCTGTAAAAACCAATACTGCTTTTATAAGATCCTATTTTATTAGAGAAATCTTTGGCAAATTCTCCTCCTGAATTTCTGCCATGTGCCACAATGGATTTATGTACGATTTTTTCTTTTTTGACATCAATTAAAAAAAAGCGATTCTTGTTTGCAGACACACTCATGTCAATGACAGTTAAAAGACTTCCGTCTTCAATACTTCCTTCATCCAGCAATTTTAAATAGCCTTTTAAGGCGGTTTCAAAGGCTGGATAATTGAGGTCAGTATCGTTTAAAGCCATATATAACCTTTCAGCATAGGCATCAAAGTCTTCAACTTCAGAAGTGTAAAAATGATTTGTGGGAAGGCTTTTGGCATCAAGAACTCCAATGTTCAAGAGCATAAAACAAAGCAAGAAAATTCCTTTTTTGATCATATTTTAAGCTTGTAAACGGCGGCAGTTGATTCGTATGCTGACCTGATTAAAACCACAGGTCAATCTTGCAAAGCAACAAAAGTAGTATTTTTCGTCTTAATAATGAACCAATTAAGGATTTTTTAACGCTTGACAGGTGGATCCTATCATCATTTTTTAAGAGTAAAGACTTTTAAACTTGATAGGGTCACTTTCGTGCATGACCTTGTAGACACCTTCAAAAATATCGTTGACTGATGGCTTTGAAAAATAGTCTCCATCCGTTCCGTAAGCAGGTCTGTGGGGTTTGGCTGTAATTGTTGTTGGCTTGCTGTCTAAATAATTATAGGCTCCTTGCTTGTTGACGATTTCATCTAAAAGATAGGCCGTTGCTCCACCAGGAATATCTTCATCAATAATAACGAGTCGATTTGTTTTTCGAACGCTCAACAAAACTTCATGTTCGAGGTCAAACGGAAGTAAAGACTGGACATCAATAATTTCAGCATCAATTCCCACCTGTGAGAGATCACGTGAGGCTTCTTCGACCAATCTTAGGGTAGAACCATAAGAGACCAGCGTGATATCACTTCCTTCTTTTACGGTTTCAACAACACCAATCGGTGTGGTAAATTCTCCCAGATTCGTAGGCACACTTTCTTTGAGTCGATAGCCATTGAGGTTTTCAATAACAATGGCAGGTTCATCTGACTTGAGCAGGGTATTATAAAAACCTGCTGCCTTTGTCATGTTTCGAGGTACAAGGATATAGATTCCTCTGAATAAATTGATCAGGCTTCCCATTTGAGATCCTGAATGCCAGATGCCTTCAAGACGATGACCTCTGGTTCTTATGATCAATGGAGCCACCTGTTTGCCAAAGGTTCTGTACCTGAGGGTAGCCAAATCATCTGTAAGCACCTGGGTGGCGTAAAAGATATAATCCAGGTACTGAATCTCTGCGATAGGCCGCAAACCTCTCATGGCCATACCCAGACCTTGCCCAATAATGGTTACTTCTCTGATTCCGGTATCATAAACTCTTTCTTCACCGTGCTTTTGCTGCAATCCTTCAAGACCTTGATTCACATCACCGATCATACCAGAGTCCTCTCCAAATATGAGAATCTTTTTATTCTTAGTTAAGAGGGCGTCAAAATTATCACGGATAATTACCCTTGCATCAACATCTTCTGCCTCTTCATCCCACTGAGCTTCGACTTCCGGAATATTGGTTGCCCTGTTATCTAGCTCGCTATAAAGGTGAGAACTGTATTTAGGCTGTTGGAGGGCATGATACTCTTTTAACCAATTTTGCAATAATTCTTTTTCGGTGAATTCCTCATCACGGAGGTAAATCATACTTCTGCGTCCGATCGTGAGAATATTCTTTCTTATGGGTTCATCTATAGATTCAAGTTCTCTCTTTAACTTGTCAATAAAGATTTCATTTTCACTCTTTTTAGCAGCCTTGTCCAGCAAGTTCAAGAGCTCTTTTCGCTCCTGTAACATGGGTTTTAGAAATTCATCCCATGATTCTTTTTTTGCTTGTCGTACGGCGAGTTTTGCTTCTTTTTCAAGGGCCTTGAGCTCTTCTTCATTTTCCACAAATTTTAAGACTTCACCATCCTGATCTTCGAGTTCAAAATTGAGTATCCATTCCCGCATTTTGGCGTTGCAATCGAATTCTTTCTCCCAGGCCAGCCTGTCTTTGTCTTTATAACGTTCATGGGAGCCTGAGGTGGAGTGACCCTGAGGCTGGGTAAGTTCTTTTACATGGATTATGACAGGAACATGTTTTTCTCTGGCAATGGCAGCTGCCTTATTATAGGTGTCTACCAGTTGCGTGTAATTCCATCCTTTAACGACGAATATTTCATAACCGGCTCCGTCACCCTCTCGCTGGAACCCTTTGAGAATTTCAGAGATACTTTCTTTGGTGGTCTGGTATTTTGAATGGACCGAGATGCCGTATTCATCATCCCATATACTGATGACCATCGGAACTTTTAAAACTCCCGCAGCATTGATGGTCTCAAAAAAAGGCCCCTCTGAGGTACTGGCATTGCCAATGGTGCCCCAGGCAACTTCGTTTCCCTTGTCAGACAAGGTGCCTTCCTGGTCTAAATCAGGAATGTTTCTAAACTTTTTTGAAGCTTCTGCAAGTCCTAATAAGCGCGGCATCTGACCAGAAGTAGGAGAGATGTCTGAACTTACATTATATTGTTCTTTTAAATTTTTCCAACTACCGTCTTCGTTAACCGAATGTGTTGAAAAGTGCCCATTCATTTGTCTGCCTGCTGAGAACGAATCAGCCTCTATATCTGCATGTGCATAAAGACTCGCAAAAAAATGTCTTGGGTTGTATTCGCCAATGGCCATCATAAAGGTCTGATCTCTGTAATATCCAGAACGCCAATCACCTTTTTTAAAGGCTTTGGCCATAGCTAATTGAGGCACTTCCTTACCGCCACCAAAAATACCGAACTTGGCTTTTCCGGTTAAAACCTCACGCCTTCCCAACAAACTACATTCTCTACTCAATATGGCAATTTTGTAGTCTTCCAGTACTTCATTTTTGAATTCTTGAAAAGATAATTTTTTGGAGGATTCAACCGTCTTTTGTTGCATATATATGAGGTTTTAGCAGTAGTGCAAATATACAAAAAATAAGGGCATAAATAAGCCTTGCCTAAGTGCTTGAAAACGAGGGTGGCATGTAATTTGAAGGGAAAATAGTATTTGTAAAAATCAGTACAGGCCTCGTTTTACAAAATTGTAAACTCGCTCTATGTCAATTGTCAGCACAAAGCGAATTCTCGATGCGTAGTCAGAGAAACTCGGTTCAAATCCAAGGCTGGATTGTAAGGGAAAATAGACCTCTAAAAAATTATGTACGAAATTAAGACGAACCCCTGTATCATATTTGAATCTGGCAGCTTCGTTTCTGTTCTTTAAAAAACCAGCATCAGCATATAGCTCCACAAATCTCCAGACTCCTATGCTGCCGTTGGTACTGAGAATCCATTCATTGGCATAAGGGTCTTCAAAAATACTTTTAAAACCACCTTCGGTTATAATGATCTCCTGACTTAAAAAACCCGAACTCTCTGAACGACCGAGATAGTTTAGGTCAAACAGGTAATCACTGGGCCTGTCTGAAGCAAAGCTAAAAAAATCGGTTTCGGTTTCGTTATGGAGAAAGGAACCAACATACAATCTGAGATCGACATAGCGGTTGATATTGGTGAGTTTTCGATAACGAAGATCGAGCGATACCTTACTAAAGTCCTTGTTGAGTTGGAAATCCGCAAAATAACGAAGGTCATTGATGATCTCTGGTTTAGAGAAGCCATACCTTAGGTTGAGGATATTGTATTGATAAGTTTCTGCATCGGTCATATCATCTGGTAGTTCTCTGTCTACCATCACAAAACGGGCCAGTAGGTTTTTACCTCCTACATCGCGCAGGGTTTTTCGTTTAAAATTGATGCTGACATAAGGGGTGATCTTTGTGAAGGCCAAATTCTCATCGTAATGAGAACGACTTGCCGTAATACCTGCTCTATAGCGATACACACTGCTTTCCTGAGGAAGGTGTTCATAGGCAAAACCAAATCCTCCCGTAAGGGTATTGCTTTTAAAGCCATATATCGGAGTGGCAGAGAAAAGCCATTTCTTTTTAAACAGGGCCTGATTATAAATTGTAGGCCCCAGAAGGAAGCCGTCGTAAAAATTATAACCGATAAAAGGCTTGTAAAAAACCTGGTTGTAATAAGGGTCTTCTATATCCCTGTAAAACGTAAATTTTAAGGGCCTGTTTAGCAGTTTCTTATCAAGCTTTTTCCAATTGTCCCGTAAATTGGCCTCTGGATACAGGTACTCATAATTCAGACTGAGTCGATCTATTCCTTCTCTGGGCACCTTTAGGATCGCTTTCGTCTCAATGGGCTCTAACCATTGCTTGAATTTGATGTCCTTTTTGTCTACGCCATAGAGGGTAATAGGGGCATTAAAATTACTTTTATTTTGTATGGTCACCAATACTGAATCCTGTTCTTCTTCCACCTTTTTAATGGTGTAATTTATTTTGTTATTGGTTTTGAGGTAATCTTCAAAGAACCAGCTTAGGTCTTTGTCAGTTTTTGAACTGAGAATTTGATTGAATTCTTCTGTTGAAGAAAGCTTTAATTGGTTTTTAGCATAGTATTCCTGAAGGCTGTTCTTGATGATGCTGTCATTGAGGTATGATTCCAAATACCTCAGGCCCAAGCCTGACTTATAGCGATTTACCAGTTTGTAGTTGAAGTTGGAAAGTGAATCAGAAGGCGTTGTCAAGGATTGATCCAGTTCTTTTCTCGCTGAAAACTGATATACAAATGGGTATTTACCGTTGAATTCTAGTTTGGCAATATTGTATTTTCGAATACCCCATTTTTTCGAAATATTACCAATAGCTCTGACTTCTGGATAATATTCTTGCACATAGGCCATCATCAGATAAATATGAACCCCATCGGCCAGCCAGGCATCCTCCCTGGTATTAGTAAGTACGGTGTTTGACACATACTGGTGGGAAATGGCCTTAAACATTTTAATGTCCCATTCAAAAATGTCTGAAAACGGATTCATGAACTTTGGCAGTTGGTTAAATCCGTATACGGGCTGTTTCAAATAGGTAGCATTACTGATCAGCATTTTTGGATGCGGATAGGTG
>CAYQPI010000033.1:0-2277 GCA_964419405.1 uncultured Flavobacteriaceae bacterium | reverse complement strand
GACATGCTGAATTCTGGCAAAGGAAGCGATGAGCAGGTCGCTATTGACCGTTATCTGAAAAAACAAATAGATGATTTTGTCAAAAATCCGGAGAAAAGGCCAGATTCGAATGTATTAGAGATTCCTGATGGTTCACCCATCGGAATGGATCATTTTTTGTTAAATGAGCCAACTAAAAACTGATAGGCTATGATGATCAATTGTGATCTAGGAGAGGGGATGTCAAATGAGGCTGATTTAATGCCATATGTTGATTCCTGCAGTATCGCCTGCGGAGGTCATTATGGTGATTTTAAGTCTATGACTCAAACGCTGGAGCTGGCGAAAAAGTTTGGGATCACGGTTGGGGCACATCCCTCATATCTCGACAGAACCAATTTTGGTAGAAAGATAGTAGAGGTGTCTCATAGTGAATTAAAACGTCAGATACGGGAGCAGATTTCGGTCTTAGATAAGAGAGCCAGGTCAAAGGGTATGGTCTTGCATCACGTAAAAGCCCATGGTGCACTTTATAATGAAGCGGCGCGAAACGAGGATGTTGCGAATGTATTGATTGATTCAGTTGTTAGTTTTGAAAAAGAACTTTGTATATTCGTTCCCTACGGATCTAATCTGCATCAACTGTCTGTTCAAAGAGGTCTTAACCACTTTGTGGAAGTTTTTGCTGATCGAAATTATGATGAGCGCTATGAATTACTTTCAAGAAGGATATCAAAGGCCATTATTTTGGAACCGTCAGCAGTAGTAAACAGGGTAAAAAAAATGGTGCAGAGAAAATGCATCACAATCGAAGATGGTCGAGAATTACCTATAGAATTTGATACAATTTGCGTGGATGGAGATCATCCCAATGCTTTGGAGATCTTACGAGGATTACACGCACTTAAAAGAGCATTATTTTGAACTTATACAAGTTAAAATATAAACCCTTAGGGAGTATAGCCGTTCTTATTGAATGGCCCAAGTCAATAGAGCAAAAGATTTTAAAGAATATCAGTCTCTTTCGTCATAAAATTCATGTGGATATGGGAGAGTATGTTTTAGAGACGGTGCCTGCCTATAATTCTCTCACGGTATTTTTTGACACGAGCAAGATTAAATATTCTTCAGTGGTAAAAGATCTTAAGGAGATCTATGCTACAAAAGATCAAAAATTGCTTACGGCAAATAAGATTTGGAAAATCCCAGTTTGTTATGACACTTCATTTGGTCTCGATATAGAAGAACTGGCGGCAGATAAAAAGCTGACCATAGAAAAAATAATCAGTCTTCATAGTGAGCCTTTATATGATATTTACTTCATCGGATTTTTGCCCGGATTTTTATACTTGGGAGGTTTGAATGAAACCCTTGAACATCCAAGAAAGGACAAGCCAAGGTTAAAGATAAGGCAGGGTGATGTCGCCCTGGCAGGCAATCAAACGGGGATTTATCCCAGAACGAGCCCAGGAGGATGGAACATACTTGGAAATTCTCCTTTACGTTTTTTTAATGTAGACGAGTTTCCGCCCTGCTTCGCGATAGCAGGAGATAAGGTAAAATTTGTGCCGATTAGCAAGGAGGAACACGCAATCATCCTACAAGAAGTTGAAACAGGAGTTTACAAGATGCAAAGTGATATTTATGGATAATAATATGCTTATTTTATCGGAAGGTATACACACCTCCATTCAGGATCTTGGTAGAAAGGGATATCGTTCTTACGGAGTGCCTATTTCGGGTACCATGGATAAGTACAGCGCCATTCTTGCCAATAAATTGCTCAACAATGATGAAAAACTTCCGGTAATGGAAATGACCCTTGTAGGGCCGAAGATTTTATTTGAAGATACGAGCCTTATCGTTTTGACAGGAGCTGACATGTCTCCTCAGCTCAATGGTGAGGATATTCAGATGAATTTTGTGTATAAGGTCACTACCAGTGATGTACTGAGTTTTGGTGCATTAAAAACAGGAGCAAGGACCTATCTCGGGGTGAAGGGTGGTTTTCTAACGGAAGAAAAATTAAATAGTTTTTCATACTACGAAGGGATAACATCAAAAGAGAAAGTCCAAAAGGGGGATCGACTGAAAATTGCCACGATTGATGCAGGATTGAACCCGGGATCATCAAAGGTTAAAGTGAAGAGTGCCCACTTTAAAGAAAAGAAATTAGAAGTGACCAAAGGGCCTGAATTCAACAGACTTACCAAAAAACATCGGGAATTGCTGTTTTCTAAGGAGTTTAAAATAGACGCTCATAACAACAGAATGGGCTATCAGTTAAAGAATAAATTT
>CAYQPI010000032.1:0-64570 GCA_964419405.1 uncultured Flavobacteriaceae bacterium | reverse complement strand
CCAAGGGTGTCTGCGTTAAAAAGCATTTGCCCTTCCCACTGTGTTTTGATTTCTTGTGCCATATTTTATTCAATTGATTATTAATTCGTTATTTATAAATTCTCAACGGATGCTTGTCGATTAGTTGTGCTCCAGTTCCGTTTTCTTCAGCGTATGTAATGATACCCTTCTCAATAGACACTCCTTTTGCAATATCCTTACGTAATAATAAGGCACCATCAAGATCTACAAAGTCGAGGTCAGGCACCAAATGGGCAATAGCAGAAATTCCTATGGTAGATTCTGTCATACAACCTACCATGGCCAACATGTTTCGTGCTTTGATATTTTTGATCATGCGACGCGCCGGTGTAAGTCCTCCGCATTTCACCAGTTTTATATTTACTCCATGAAACAATTCATAGCAGGCCTCTACATCCTTTTCAACCTGACAGCTTTCATCAGCGATAATAGGCAGTTCAGCTTGTTCAAATACTTTTCTGGCACCTTCTATATTATCAGCTGCTAAGGGTTGTTCAAGAAATTCGACACCGAGTTTTTTTAGTTCTTTTGCATTGTCAAGGGTTTCCTGAACTCCCCAGGCTCCATTGGCATCTATTCTAAATAACGCATCAGTTTCCTTTCTGAGAGCTCGAATGATTTTAAGATCTTCCTTTGTACCTAATTTGATTTTATAAATAGGCCAAGGCGATTCTCGCATCTTTTCACGCATTTTTTCAATGCTGTCAATCCCGATAGTAAAATTAGTTTGAATATTCTTAGAGATATCGTAGTTCCAATACTCAAAGAGTTTCAGACCTTTTCTCTTCGTATACAAATCATGATATGCGATGTCCAGGGCACACAAGGAGAACATATTATCTTCCAGTAAAGGAGAAACTTTTTCCCAGAATAATTCTGGTGGATAAGAATTCATTGACTCCACCTGGTTTTTTACCTTTACCAGAGCCGTGAACATTTCTTCTACAGATTGTTTGTAATACGGATTTTCTGAGGCCTCCCCAAAGCCTGAATATATGCCATCTTTAAGTTCAACAATCAATACTTTTTTAGAATCAAAAGATTGCCGAGATATGGTAAAGGTATGCTGAAGTTTTAATTCAAAAGTTCGTAAGATGAGTTGCATAAAGGGTCAAGTTTATTGTTTGGATTTTCCTTTTAGAACCATGACAATTTCTCCTTTAGGGGGGTGTTTGGTATAATAAGCTTTGACTTCCTCAATTGTGCCTCGCTTCGTTTCCTCATATAACTTGCTAATTTCCCTGGATATAGAAATTTCTCTTTCCGGGCCAAAATAACTTGAAAACTGATCCAATGTTTTTAATAATTTATGAGGAGATTCATAGAAAATAATGGTTCGGGTTTCTTCTGCTAAAAATTTAAATCTGGTCTGGCGACCCTTTTTAATCGGCAAGAATCCTTCAAAAACAAACCTGTCATTAGGAAACCCGCTATTTACGAGAGCCGGTACAAAAGCCGTGGCACCTGGTAAACAATCTACTTCAATACCATTTTCAATACAAGCCCTTGTCAATAAAAACCCGGGGTCAGAAATTGCTGGTGTTCCTGCATCAGAGATGAGTGCAAATGTTTCTCCATTTTTGATCCTTTCTACAATGTGGTTTACAGTTTTATGCTCGTTATGCATATGGTGAGAATGCATTTGTGTAGAAATTTCAAAGTGTTTTAATAATTTTCCTGAAGTACGTGTATCTTCGGCAAGAATGACATCAGCTTCCTTTAATACTCTAATGGCCCTAAAGGTGATATCTTCCAGGTTTCCGATAGGAGTAGGAACAAGATATAGTTTAGCGTATAGGCTATTGTCTGTGTCCAATGAATCAAGTTTTATACAAATATAAAGTTAATTGCAAGGATTTGGCATTGTTTAATTCTTTTGTGATAAAAATTTGTCTGTTCTAAGCGAAGGATAAGGATTAAAAATTGTTTTAAAAACTCGGCAACTCTTTAGTATTTGATTAAATTTGCAGCCTCAATAAATTGAAAACTATGTACAGAAGTCATAATAATGGAGCGTTAAGAATTGGGAATGAAGGTCAAGAAGTTGTTCTTTCAGGATGGGTTCAGAAGGTAAGAGATAAAGGATTTATGGTCTGGGTGGATCTTCGTGACAGATATGGAGTGACACAATTGATCTTTGATGGTGAAAGAACTGATGCTTCTATCGTGGAGCAGGCAAGATCTTTGGGGAGAGAATTTGTGATTCAGATTAAAGGAAAGGTCATTGAGAGGGAGGCTAAAAATGATCAAATGCCAACAGGAGACATTGAAATCCTGGTTGCTGAGTTAAGTATCCTGAATTCAGCCAAAACACCTCCGTTTACTATTGAAGATGAAACCGATGGAGGAGACGAGTTGAGAATGAAGTACAGGTATCTCGATATTAGAAGGAGTCCGGTAAGAGAGAATTTAATTTTTCGATCTAAAGTCACCATGGAAGTGAGAAAATATCTTTCGGACCAAGGCTTTATTGATGTTGAAACACCTTATTTGATCAAATCTACCCCTGAGGGAGCGCGAGATTTTGTTGTCCCTTCGAGGATGAATGAAGGGCAGTTCTATGCACTTCCTCAATCTCCGCAAACCTTCAAACAATTGCTGATGGTTGGTGGTCTCGACAAATACTTTCAGATTGTAAAGTGTTTTCGAGATGAAGACTTGCGTGCAGACAGGCAGCCTGAATTTACACAAATAGACTGTGAGATGGCCTTTGTGGAGCAGGAAGATATCCTCAACACTTTTGAGGGCTTGGTAAAATACTTGTTATTAGAAACCAAAGGAATAGAAATTACGGAGTTTCCAAGAATGAGCTATGATGAGGCCATAAAGACCTATGGAAATGACAAGCCGGATATCAGGTTTGATATGAAATTTGGCGAACTGAATGATTTGGCAAAAGACAAAGGGTTTGGCGTATTTGATGCTCAGGAACTAATCGTGGGTATTGCTGTTCCTGGCTGTGCAGGATATTCAAGAAAACAACTAGACAAGATCATTGATTTTGTTAAAAAACCACAAATAGGGGCGAATGGTTTGATCTGGGTCAAATGCAATGATGACGGGAGCTTTAAATCTTCTGTAGATAAGTTTTTTGATCAAGAACAGTTAGTGGCATGGGCAGGCAGATTGAATGCTTCTAAAGGAGATTTGCTATTGGTCATGGCTGGGCAAACAGATAAGGTCAGAACTCAGTTGAGCAGCCTTAGAATGGAAATGGCTGAGAATCTGGGATTGAGAAATTCAAATGAATTTGCACCATTATGGGTGTTGGATTTCCCTTTATTGGAATGGGATGAGGAAAGTGAACGTTACCATGCTATGCACCATCCTTTTACTTCACCTAAACCAGAAGACATGCATTTACTGGATACTGATCCGGGGAAAGTCAGAGCCAACGCTTATGACATGGTCTTGAACGGTAATGAGATTGGAGGAGGATCTATCAGAATTTTTGATAAAGAGACACAGGCCAGAATGTTCGATTTATTGGGCTTTACAAAAGAAGAGGCCATCGATCAGTTTGGATTTTTGATGAATGCCTTTGAATACGGTGCTCCACCACATGGAGGATTGGCTTTTGGTCTGGATAGGTTAGTGTCTATTTTAGGGGGACAAGAAACAATTCGTGATTTTATCGCCTTTCCAAAAAACAATTCTGGAAGGGATGTGATGATTGACGCACCTTCGAAAATTGATGAGGAGCAACTGAAGGAATTACAGCTCAAACTTGATATTAAATAAATACTCATAAAAATCCGAAATACCCATTTCGGATTTTTTTATGAATAGGTATTAATTACTACATTTAGACTTTATATCACGACCAATTATTCATTGTTTATGCCGAAGATAAAAAAGCTGAGAAAGAAGTTCTTTAAGTGGCGCTATAGGCATATCACTAACCAGCAGTTTATCTATTCTTTGAGTATACTTGTTGGTTTTTTAGCGGGTTTGGGTACCGTGATCATAAAGAATCTCACGCATTTTATCCAGGTCGTATTGCAAGATAAAATGATTGTGGATTATCACCATAGTTTGTATTTTATTTTTCCTTTGATCGGATTATTTCTTGTTTTTCTTATTCAGAAGTATGTTGTTCGAAAAAAAATAGGTCATGCGATTCCATCAACGCTTTTTTCTCTTTCTAAGCGAAAGGGATTGATTGAAAGATACAAAATGTATGCCTCTCTGATAACAGCACCATTAACAGTTGGTTTTGGAGGGTCGGTAGGTTTGCAGGGACCTTCCATCAACACGGGTGCTGCTATTGCCTCGAATATTGCTCAGTTTTTTCATACCAGCGCCAGAAACAGAACCTTACTGATCGGTTGTGCCACTGCTGGTGCACTTGCTTCAATGTTTAAGGCTCCTATTACAGCAATTATATTTGCCATAGAAATCTTCAGCCTAGACCTGGCTTTCGCTTCGATGATTCCGTTATTACTCGCATCGGTCTCGGCAGTAATTACGTCATATTTGTTTTTGGGTTCCGAACTATTGTTCAGATTCGAGATTCAAGACAAATTTTCACTCAATGATATTTTGTTTTATGTGGTTCTGGGAATTGGTTCAGCCATAGCTTCTGTGTATTTTTCTAAAATGTATTTTTGGATCACGGGTTTGTTTGAGAAAATTGACAGTCCTGTAAAAAGAATGTTGATTGGAGGGATTATTATAGGTGTTCTATTGTTTTTTATTCCTCCTTTATATGGTGAGGGTTTTGACTTGATCAACAATCTATTGGCTGGTAATCATTGGAAGGCCATTGGAGACATTCCTTTCTTGCAATCTTTTGAAGAGAATATTTGGCTGGTGATCGTCTTGTTAATTGGTATCACTGTTTTTAAGGCGGTAGCCATGACTGTAACCTTTTCGGCAGGTGGAGTTGGAGGGATTTTTATTCCAACACTTGTGATGGGAAGTGCCCTGGGAAATGTATATGCCAAGGTGGTGAACAATTTAGGCTGGGATCTGAGCATTTCCGAATCGAACTTTACATTAATCGGGATGACCGGTTTAATGGCCGGAGTATTACACGCTCCCTTGACCGCCATATTCTTAATTGCTGAAATCACCGGTGGTTATGAATTATTTGTGCCCCTAATGATCGTATCGGCAATTTCGTTTTCAATGACCAGGTATTATGTATCTAACTCTATATATACCATGGAATTAGCTAAAAAAGGAGAATTGTTGACCCATGACAAGGATAAAAATGTACTTATGATGATGCAAAAGGGCAAGCTCATAGAAAGAGATTTTGTTGTCATCAAACCAGGTTATAACCTTGGTGAAATGCTCAATAAAGCAGTAACGAAATCAAAAAGGAATTTATTCCCTGTTGTAAATGATGAAAACGAATTCCTAGGGATACTCTTGCTTGATGACATCAGAAGTATCATGTTTGACCAGACCATGTATGATAAGGTCTATGTTGAGGAAATGATGCATAACGCTCCGGATGTGATCTTTTATGAGAATGATGATATGGCTGTCATTATGAAGAAATTCAGAGATTCAGGGGCATGGAATTTACCTGTTGTAAAGAATAATAAGTACCATGGGTTTATATCGAAGTCCAAGTTGCTGACAGCCTACAGAAGACAGCTTATTGAGGCGACTCCCTAAGAAATTCGAGGGTGAGGTCGGGAAAGTCGGTAAATCCTCCATCAAGACTGATGTCATGGAATCCAAATTGCAATAATTCTTCGTAGGTTTTAAAATTGGGATGTTGATCTTTTCTAAACGTATAGGCATGGACTTTTAAACCTAGTTCATGAGCGGTATCCACTATTTTATTCCCTGCTTTTTTGCCTTTACCCGCTAAAATAAGTTGTTCGATAGATGGCCCGATGGCATTGGCATATGTCGCATAATCAGCAATATCTTCAGCACCTGACGGAAACTCCATTAATTGTGTTAAAAAGAGTTCTGAAGACAGCTCTTCCCGAATTCGTTTTAATTCAATCGGATCAAAACATTGAAGAATACAAGGATCTTCTTGATTCACATATCCATAGTTTTTTAGAATGTCAAGCACGATGACAGAAATATCTTTACCCTCTTTTCTGTGGAACGAAGGAGCCTTTATTTCAGGATAAATTCCAATGGTTTTGCCAGTGCTTTTGTTCAATCCCTGAATCATTTCAATTTCATCTTGAAGTCGATGTAATTTAAATGTTGATTTATGAATTGGAAACCTGCCAGGGAACACAGGTTTGTTTGTTTTGTGATTTGTTCTCTCGTGAACGTTTAACATTCTAATTTGTTCATAGTTAAAGTCAATTACATAATACCGGCCATCTGTTCTTGCCATATCCGGGAACAGCTCCTTCACATTGGTTACTTCATCTAAATAGATATCATGAATCACAATAGGCACATCATCTTTGCTCAGTACCAGGTCTTGTTCCAGATAATGAGCATTCATCCCATATGCCATGGCTTTAGATGCTAAAGTATGCTCTGGCAGATAAGCCGAGGCTCCTCGATGGGCTATAACAATCTTATCGGAATCTTTTTTCACTGGCATATGGCAGGAGAATAAAAATAATAGGAGAAATATTGAAATAGGTTTTAACAAATTTATCGGTTTTTAATTTAAAGATAAGACATTTTGTATTTTAGCGACAAAATAAGTCCTTCGATGAAAATAGTATTGAGAATTATTTTATTGGCAGTGATCGGATTGATAGGCTATGGGTATTATATAAACCTTGAGCATGTTGGTGATGGTGAAAAGTTTATTGGTTTTGGTGTTGTGCTGTTTGCTTTTATTTTAATGCCCCTTTTTATATACCATCGCTACAAAGGTAAAGACCTTAGAAATTATTCTTTTAAAGATTTTGCCAATCCACCTGACAAGGAAAAAGAAGATTAATTCAGGTTTCTTTTCTCAATAAAAAAGCGACTAATTATTTCACTGCATTTTTTTTCCATGACACCACCGATGACGGTCGTTTTAGGGTGTAACATGGTCTTGTGACGTTGAAAGCCTCTTTGAGGGTCATATGCACCAAAAATAATTTGATCTATTTGTGTCCAATAACTGGCACCTGCACACATTTGGCAGGGCTCCATAGTGACATAAAGGGTGCATTTTTTTAAGTATTTTCCGCCCAGATAATCGGCCGCTGCGGTGAAAGCCTGCATTTCGGCATGCGCAGTCACATCATTTAAGGTCTCTGTAAGATTATGCGCCCTTGCAATTATTTTATCGCCTATAACTATAACGGCTCCAATAGGTACCTCATTTTTATCAAAAGCTTTTTCGGCTTCATCAAAGGCCTTTCTCATAAAATATTCATGGGTAAACGGACTTTCCATGTTTAAAAATTTGTTTTGATTGCTTCAAACCCTTCATCAAATTCATCCAGAATTTTTTGCATCACCTGTGGATCTTTATTGGTATAAAAAAGTCTTTCATTCTCTTTTGAGTCGAGATTAATGAGTCCTTCTTGTTCGAGGATCACCTTGGTTTGCCTTGCAATGGCTTCTCCTGAATCCAAAATCCGAACCTTGTCGCCTACAATTTCCTGAATTTGATCGGTTAAAAACGGATAGTGAGTACAACCTAACACAAGATGATCGATGTTTTTTTCTAACATAGGTTGCACATGTTTTTTCAACAGAACAGTCATTTCATCAGAGTGCATTTTGCCAGATTCGATAAGTGTAACCAGACCATGACCGACTTTTTCAACAACATCTACTCCTTGAGCAAATCGTTGCGAGGTTTCATAGAGCAATTCGCTTTTTAGCGTACTTTTAGTGGCGAGTATGCCGACTACCTTTGTTTTAGAATTCAAGGCCGCAGGTTTGATAGCAGGTTGAACTCGAATAAAGGGAATGTCATAGTGCTCACGCAGGTATTTCACTGCATTCGTGGAAGCCGTATTACAAGCCACAACAATTAATTTACAATCATGTGAGAGCAGAAAATCAGTGTTCTTGACGCTAATATTGATAATTTCCTCCTTTGATTTTTCACCATATGGCGCATTTTTACTGTCTGCCAGATAAATAATATTTTCATTTGGTAGCAGTCTGTGGATCTCTTCATAAATGGTTAATCCTCCTACTCCAGAGTCAAAAATTCCGATTGGGCTATGGCGCATAAAATATATGAAACTTATTATTTTGGCTCCACCAAAGATAATTGTAGTTTTGTATTCGTGGCTAAAAAATATTTAGAAAATATCAACAATTCAGGCGATTTGAAGAAATTGTCACTGCATGAGCTTAGCCTTTTAGCCAGGGAACTGAGAGATTTTATTATTGAGATTGTGTCTGTAAAAAAAGGACATTTGGGAGCCAGTCTGGGAGTTGTTGAGCTCACCATTGCGATTCATTATGTTTTTGATACACCAAAAGATCTTTTGGTATGGGATGTAGGTCATCAGGCCTACCCTCACAAAATATTGACAGGTAGAAGGGAGCTATTTCATACCAATCGTGAGTTTGGTGGAATTTCAGGCTTCCCGAAAATAGGAGAGAGTGAATATGATACCTTCGGAACTGGACATTCCTCAACGTCGATTTCGGCAGCACTGGGGATGTCAATTGCTTCTCAGCTTAAGGGAGAATTTGATCGTCAACATATTGCTGTAATTGGTGATGCCAGTATTGCCAGCGGCATGGCATTTGAAGGTTTGAACCATGCAGGAGTATCTGAATCTAACATGCTGATCATTTTAAATGATAATGAAATGGGAATTGACCCAAACGTAGGAGCGTTAAAGAACTATTTGACTTCAGTGAAAAATGGGATGGATGCCCATCAACGGAACTTGTTTGAAGATCTTGATTTGTCATATTCGGGACCTATTGATGGTCACAATTTAAGCGCATTGATTGAAGAATTGGAAAGACTGAAAACCGTTTCCGGGCCAAAAATAGTACACGTAATTACGAAAAAAGGGAAAGGATTAAAGAAGGCAGAAAAGGACCAGGTTACCTATCATGCCCCTGGGCCGTTTGATAAAATATCTGGTGAACTCTTGAGCCAAAACGAATCTGGCCTGCCCTATAAATTTCAGGATGTGTTTGGTTTGACTTTGGTTGAATTGGCCCAGATGAACAAAGACATCGTAGGAATTACTCCAGCGATGCCAACAGGGTCATCCTTAAAATATATGATAGAGGCCTTTCCGGAAAGGGCATTTGATGTTGGAATTGCAGAGCAACATGCGGTAACCCTCGCTGCGGGTTTGGCAAGCCAGGGAATGCTGCCCTTTTGCGCTATTTATTCAACCTTTCTGCAAAGGGCCTATGACCAGATTATCCACGATGTTGCCTTACAGAATTTACCAGTGGTGTTTTGTATAGATAGAGCTGGCCTGGTAGGAGAAGATGGACCGACTCATCACGGGGTGTTTGACATCTCATTTTTAAGCTGTATTCCAAACATGACAATTTGCGCTCCTATGGATGAAATTGAGCTTAGAAATATTCTTTATTCTGTTCAAATCGAGTTGTCTGGACCTATTGCCATCAGGTATCCAAGAGGGAGGGGTAGCAGAGAACGTTGGAAAGAGGATTTCCAAAGCATAGAAATGGGGACAGGAAGAAGGCTAAAAAAAGGGGGTGATATTGCAGTATTAAGCCTGGGGCCGATTGGTGAGGAGGTTAGAGAACTCTTACTTGATAAAAGATATGCTGGTTTTGGTCACTATGATATGAGATTTGCCAAGCCACTAGACACAGATCTGTTAACAGAAATTTACAGTCATTATGAGCATATTATTACCATTGAAGACGGGGCTGTAAGAGGAGGGTTTGGAGAGGCTGTACTGGCACACATCAATGAACAGAAAATAAAGAACATTGAAGTTGAAAATTTGGGAGTGCCAGACACCTTTGTTGAGCACGGTAGCTTAAAAGAATTAAGAAATAAGATAGGTTTGGATAAAAACAGACTAGTAATGATTTTTGAGGATATATTGAAAAATAAAAATTCTTAAATTCGCCAATTCATTGCCCCTCAATGTCAAGAATAGTTAAAATAGTTTTTGTTTTGTTGATTGTTTCAACTGTCAAGGCCCAGGAGAAAGATTCTGTAAGTCTCAAGATGGCAATTGATACGATGTCAGTTGTTCAAAGTATAGACAGCACCTATTTAATGCCGAAAGAATATCCAGAAAACGATGCTATTTTAGACAGTTTGAACAGTCCCTCTAATGTAGACTCTAAAATGCTGTCGATAGAAAGAGCCCTCCTCGATTCATTATTAAGTCCCTATTATCATATTCAGATTGATTCGACCGGTAAGAATCCTTATGGAAGAGAGGTTATTATTACGCCTAAATACAGGATGTTAGTTGATGAATACACCTTAGATACCTCCTATGTGCCTATTCCTAAAAAAATAGATTATTTTTCAAGAATGAAAACCTATGGAATAGATACCATTGGTTTTTCGAATGCCATAGAACTTGTTAGTATTAAAAAGACCAAAAAGGCGAAAGATCCTGTATGGTGGAAGCATAAAAACAGTATCGGATTTGATCTGAATGAGGTGGCTTTTGTGAACTGGAATGCTGGGGGTGTAAATTCTATCTCCGGATTGTTTAAAGTAGAATTCGCCAGATTATATGAGAAGTTGTATACGATCTGGAATAACGAAATATCGGCCAGATATGGCCTCAATAATCAACAGAATACAGGGTTGATTAAAACAGACGATGAAATCAGGATATCATCCTCTTTTGGCTATCGAAAAGACACTGTTTCAAATTGGTATTTCACAGGACAGGTTAGTTTTAGAACTCAGTTTACGGACGGTTACAGCAGTCCTGAAGATGAGGACCCGATCTCAAGATTTTTTGCTCCGGCATATTTTCATCTGGGAGTAGGAGGCCGTTATAATTTAACAGATGAACATTTCTCGATATATATGTCTCCTTTAACCCTTAAGTCAACCTATGTATTGGATGAGAAATTGTCAAATGAAGGAGCCTTTGGTGTTACACCTGGTGAACGATCAAGGCATGAATTAGGGATCTTGATTCAAACGAAATGGGAAAAAGAGATCTTTAAAAATGTAGCGATGGTCAATAATCTGGATCTGTATTCTGATTATATCAATGAATTTGGCAATATTGATGTTGACTGGATATTAAGTTTCCAATTCAAGATCAATAAATTGTTTCAGGCCAGTTTTAGGAGTCATGTGATTTACGATGATGACATAAAGACCAAGGAAACCAATGAAGACGGGGAGGTGATTACCTCCGGGGCTCGAGTTCAGTTGAAACAGCAGTTAGGAATCGGAATTATTTATAATTTTTGATCTAACTACCTTAGCTTAGATCTATCCCTTTGATCTTTTTATGTAACAAGATGGCGTAGCTATCAGAAAAGTTAGCGACCAGATTACAGATACTTAAAATTCGTTTGTACAGGTCTTCATGAGTTTGCTTGTACCTATCCGGTAAAAGCATTAATATTAGTTTGTCATAATTTGAGACTTGTCCTTTGTGTTTGTTATTAACTGCTTTGAGAAATACTTCGAGCAGGTCAGCTAATACCTGATATCCGGCAATCTCTTTTTCAACAACCTCTTTGCTCTGGTAAATTTTTTCAACACTTAGTTTCAAAATATCATTAACCTGAGCCTCATATTTACATTTTTCCAGTAAGGAATGATGAAATTCACCCGCTAAGATCTTTTCCTCATTGGTTATAAATATTCTGGCAGCCTCTTGAATCAAATTCCCAATGGCCAGTGCTCTTAAATAGCTGATTCTGTCTTGGGTGTTCTGTAGGGAATTATACTTTTTTGTATTAATAGTGTCTCGAACAAGGTTAATAAGATACTCCAAGGCATAATCTTCTGAGATCAAACCAAGGTTGATTCCGTCTTCAAAATCAATAATCGTATAGCAAATATCATCTGCAGCTTCCACAATAAAAGCTAAAGGATGCCTGCAATAGGCCACATCTGATTTACTCCCGGTCGATTTCAAGCCCAGTTCACCAGCCAGTTCTTTAAAAAAATCAAGTTCTGATTGGAAGACACCGTACTTTTTATCAGCTATCTGCTGTGTAGGTTTTTTCGGTAGAGACTCTTTAGGATACTTTATAAATGCACCAAGGGTAGCATAAGATAATCGAAGCCCTCCCTGAATATTATTCAGAGATTCACATAAAATTTTAAAGCCATTGGCATTCCCTTCAAAATCTACAAGGTCTTGCCATTGTTTTGGATTCAACTGCGATTTAAATTCTTGCCCTTTGCCTGAAATAAAATATTCGCCAATCGACTTTTCACCGCTATGTCCAAAGGGAGGGTTTCCAATATCATGAGACAAGGCGGCGGCGGCTACTATGGCGCCAAAATCATTTGAACGATAGCCTTTTTCTTTTAATTCTGGATATTTTTCCAGGATGTAGGAACCTACCATTCGCCCCAGAGATCTGGCAACTACAGATACTTCCAGACTATGTGTTAGCCTTGTGTGCACAAAGTCTGTTTTTGATAAGGGCACCACCTGTGTTTTATCCTGAAGGCTTCGAAAAGAATCAGAAAATATAATTCTATCAAAATCAACCTCAAAACCCAAACGAGCCTCGTCTTGGTCAATTCTCTTTCTATCTGTCTGATCACCAAATCTTTTTAAGGAGAGTAGTTTTTCCCAGTTCATGCTGCATAATTTAGACGGGGAAGATACATTATTTTAGATATTTTTAGAATGTATTCAAAGCTAAAAAAGGGGATTTGATATGATCAAATAAAAAATGCGGACATGATTTTAACAATGTGATGATATATTAGGAATTGTATTGATTTCTGTTTTATATTTAAAGTCTAATTAGACCTTAGAAAATAATGGAGAATATTTACTTTTTAATGATCATGGCTTTAATTGTTTTAGCCGTGGCAGATTTAGTTGTTGGTGTTAGTAATGATGCCGTGAACTTTTTAAATTCGGCCCTTGGTTCCAAGGCGGTTTCCTTTAAAACAATTATGATCGTAGCCAGTCTTGGAATTGCCTTTGGCGCTATTTTTTCCAGTGGAATGATGGAGGTCGCCAGAAAGGGAATATTCGTACCAGGTGAATTTTACTTCAATGAGATCATGATTATTTTTCTCGCGGTCATGATCACAGATATATTGTTACTTGATTTTTTTAATACCCTGGGAATGCCTACTTCTACAACGGTATCCATAGTATTTGAATTATTGGGAGCTGCTGTGGCCATGGCATTGATAAAAATAGGGGCAGACAACGGTTCATTTGGTGATGTCTTGAATTATATCAACACGCAAAAAGCAACAGAAATCATTTTAGGAATATTGCTGTCGGTAGTTGTCGCGTTTTCTGTGGGAGCGATCGTGCAATATGTGTCAAGGGTCTTACTTTCATTTGATTTTGAGAAGAAGGCAAAATGGGTTGGTGCGGTTTTTGGTGGTTTTGCACTTGCGGCCATTACTTATTTTATATTTATTAAAGGCCTCAAGGGTACTGATTATTACGCAAGTATCAAACCAATGATTGAAGGGAAAACCTTTCTAATAGTCATCATTAGTTTTATTGTCTGGACCATACTTTCCTATATTTCTATTGTCGCTTTTAAAGTCAATATTTATAAATTGATCATCATTGTTGGAACTTTTGCTTTGGCTCTTGCCTTTGCAGGAAATGATCTGGTTAATTTTATCGGCGTTCCGATTGCAGCCTGGCAATCTTATGAAGCCTGGGTGGTGTCAGGAGTGCCCGCCACTGAATTTAGTATGGATGTGTTGAGTAAAAAGGTGCCCACTCCTACCTTATTTCTGGTTGCTGCAGGATTGATCATGGTCCTTACACTTTGGTTGTCGAGCAAGGCCAAGAATGTTGTTAAAACTTCAATTGATCTGTCAAGTCAAGAAGACACAAAAGAACGATTTGAGCCTCATTGGTTGTCTAGAAATTTAGTGAAATTGACGATAAATATTTCAGAATACACAAACACAGTGATTCCTCAGCCAGTTCTCGATAAGATTGAAACTCAGTTTAAAAAACCTGTGATCAAATTGTCCAAGGAAAAAAGTCATGAATTACCTGCCTTTGATATGGTAAGGGCTGCAGTGAATCTGATGGTGGCCAGTGTACTAATTTCCATTGCTACTTCCATGAAATTACCGCTGTCTACTACTTATGTTACTTTTATGGTCGCCATGGGAACCTCTTTGGCAGACAGGGCCTGGGGCAGCGAAAGTGCCGTGTATCGAGTAGCTGGTGTACTCAATGTTATTGGTGGATGGTTTTTTACGGCCATTTCTGCGTTTATTGCAGCCGGAACCGTGGCCTATTTGATTCATTTAGGAGGAGCCACAATGATTGCTGTACTATTGCTGTTGGCTGTCTTGTTGCTATCGAGAAATTATATTAAACACGTAAGAAAATCGAGAGAAACTAGAACGGAAGATACCTTGAATAAGGCAGAAAGTGGATCGATTCATGGAGTTATTGAAGAAAGTGCCGATAATATTTCCAAGGCTTTAAAGAGAGTAGGAAAGATCAATTCAATGACCATCAATGGGCTTATAAACCAGGATATTGATAAGCTGAAGAAGGCAAAAAATACGGTTATCAAACTTGAAAATGAGGTTGAAGACCTGCAGAATGACATCTTTTACTTTATCAAGGAACTGGATGATTCATATCTGGGTGCGAGCAAGTTTTATATAGATATTATAGGAAGTTTACAAGATGTAGCCCAATCTTCAAGTCTGATTGCAAAGGTGAGTCATAAACACGTGAACAACCAGCATAAAAAGCTGAAAAAGAAACAAACGGAGGAATTATTAGATATCAATGAGAAGTTGTTGGCCCTGTTTAAAAGTATTAGTGAGGTATTTGATGCTCGAACATTTGATCAGATTGTGCCTGACATTATTGATACAAAGAAAGAGCTTTTGGAGGAGGTGAAGGAATCTATCCAAAAACAGGTTGAGCGAACCAGGGAAAGTGATTCTACAAGTCCGAAAAATACCACCTTGTATTTTATTATTCTTTTGGAAACAAAAGATTTGATACAAGCCTGTATGAATATATTGAATTTGTATTATGAAGAACATGACAATCGATCTGCAGAATAAACTATAGCGTATCAGTCATGTTCATAAGCTAAGCAGGCTCTAATATGCTGTCTTTTTCGGTATATAACAACTGGCCAACTTCAATTAATTTTTTGATCATATCATTGACATTATCGTGATCATTGACCACAGAAGAGGCCATATTGGTTGTTATGAGGTTTTTTCGTATCAGATTATTAATTTTGTTGCTGCCTCGTTTAGATCGTTCTTTGGCCTTTTTTCTCATCTGCATTAGTTCCTGATAATTACCCTCGTTGTTCTCATCCATTTTGAAATTGTATATGGCCCTGAACACCTTGACAATCTGCCTTCTGAATCCATTGTATTCCTTTTTTATGTACTTGTTGTCAGAATTAGTGAACTTGCTCACATTTCTCCTTAATTCTTTAACATCTCTAATCACTTCCACCATTTTCCGATTGGCAATTTTAATTTCAGAAATTCGCTCGTTTTGAGCAGGGTTTAACTCTAATTCTGTTTGTGCCCTTGTCGCGAATTCGAGAATTTTGCCATAGATGGTTTTTACCTTATTGGTGTAGAGACCCCTGACATTTATATCGATCTCTTTTGTAGATTTATTGACAAGTGCTTTTGGCTTTATACTAGAAGAAATGTCAGATCTGTGCATATTTAAGGCATGGGTGACAATTTCATATGTTGCGTTTTCAAAGAGATATTTTGTCTCTTTTTCTAAAGAAGAAATAGCAGTTCCGGCAAATTCCAAGGCGGCCTCGTTCAGGAACTTGGGTTCGTCTATATCTTTGACTCTATGATCTTTGACAAAACGCAGTAAAAATTGCTCCAGTTTATGAATAAGAGGAATCATGATCAAGACTCCTAATAGATTAAAAACAGTATGAAATAGGGCTAATTTAAGGGTATAGTCGTCAGTTGCAATACCCAGATTCATAGAAAGGTTATTTACTAATCTAGCTAAGGGATATATAAAGACCAGGGCAATAAGCCCTGTGATAAGGTTAAAGATCAGATGGGCCAGGGCCAGTCTTTTTCCTGCAATATTAGAACCTACAGATCCGATTAAAGCGGTTATGGTCGTGCCTACATTTGTACCGATGGCTATGGCCAATGCATTTTCGTACTCGATCTGCCCCACAGAAAGGGCCGTAAGAATTAAGGCCAATGAGGCGCTACTGGATTGAAGAATGGTGGTAATGAAAATACCAATCCCGGTGTAGATAATGACACCTACATATCCTGGTACTGCATAAACGGTAAGATCAAAGTCCTGACTGAAGACATCAAAGCCATCTTTCATAAAATGAATTCCAAGAAAAAAGAAGCCTAATCCTGTGAGAATGTTGCCTATACCTTTAAAGGTGGTACTCTTTTGAAATGAGAAAATGATCCCAAAGATGAGCATGGGCATTGACAACAACGATATTTTTACCTTGAGTCCGAAGCCGGCAACGAGCCAAGCAGTGGCAGTTGTCCCAATATTTGCTCCAAATATAAGACCAATACCTCCGGCAAGGCTAATTAATCCAGCACTGATAAATGAAATGGTGATTACAGAAACCAGGGAGCTTGATTGAATAAAAGCGGTAACGACGGCACCCAGAGAAATACTCTTATAGAGTTTGTCTGTGGCTGTTCTTAAAATCGATTTTAAGGGTCCTTTGGTGAAAGTTTTAAAACCCTCTTCCAAAGTGATCATTCCAAATAATAGAATAGAAACTCCGGCAGCTATTGTTTTAAAATTGGGATTAAAAGCAAGTACAACTGCAAGAATGATGAGAACGATCAGGAAGATCCATCTTTTGATCATAAATCTGAATTACTATTATAAACTTACTAATTAACAGGATAAATAACAACCGTGATTATAAATTAATTAACCTATTTATTATGATTACTTAACATTCAGGTAACCTTGAGAAATTGCAAAATCATTTTCTTTGTGAAGCAATTTTTATTGATGAAAAAAATAACTTTTATTCTCGTCTTTTTCACTACTACCTTTGCTTTTGCACAAAGTGTTAATGTGTCAGGTTCTGTTGTTGATTCAGGAGATAGTTCTGACCCTATAGCCTTTGCTACAGTAAAGGTGAAGGGATTAGATATCAGTACAGAAACTGATCTGGAAGGGAACTATGAATTAAATTTGTTGCAAGGTGAATATGTACTGATGATTGATTTTATCGGTTATGATCCAATTGTATTAAATCATGTAAGTGTTCAAAATGAAAAGGTAATTCTAGATCCGGTTGTTTTGAAAACTTTACGACCAAGTTTTGATTTGGCTACAATTGATGAGGAATAATAGGAGAATTAAATCACTCTCTAAGAAAATATTGAGTATAAAAAAAAGGAATCTAGTGTTAGATTCCTTTTTTTATTTTGGCTACGCTTCTTAATTAAGAACCGCACATAAGACAATCATCCGGATTTTCCCTTGATTTGATGATCATTTCTTTTAGCTCTTCACCCGTTAAAGGTTTTTCTTCAACAGCTCCGGCAGGCAACTCATCGTTCTTTTTTGAAACAGTAAATTGAATAGCATTAACGGCAGATTTTGTTCTTAAATAGTACATGCCTGTTTTCAATCCAGATTTCCACGCATAGAAATGCATTGATGTTACTTTAGCATAATCAGGATCTTGCATGAATAAGTTCAATGATTGAGATTGATCAATGAAATAACCTCTATGGCGTGCCATATCAATAATATCCTTCATACTCATTTCCCAAACTGTTTTATAAAGCTCTTTCAATTCTTGAGGAATCTCTTCAATATGCTGAATAGATCCATTGGCTCTCATGATTTCTTCTTTCATGTCATTATTCCAAAGACCGAGCTTTACTAAATCCTCTAGTAAGTGTTTGTTTACAACAATGAATTCTCCAGAAAGTACACGTCTTGTGTAAATATTAGAAGTATAAGGCTCGAAAGCTTCATTATTACCTAAAATTTGAGAAGTAGAAGCTGTAGGCATCGGAGCTACTAATAATGAGTTTCTAACACCGTATTCTTTGATGTTTTTTCTTAGCTTTTTCCATTCCCATCTGCCACTTAGTTCATCCTCATCGATTCCCCACATATTAAACTGGAACTCTCCCTGTGAAATTGGAGAACCTTTATAAGTTGAATATGGTTCTTTTGCTTTAGCCAATTCCATAGAGGCAGTTAGTGCAGCAAAATAAATAGTTTCAAAAATTTCCTGGTTTAGTTTTTTTGCTTCTTCACTAGTAAATGGCATTCTAAGAAGAATAAAAGCATCTGCCAAACCTTGAATTCCTATACCAACAGGTCTGTGTCGCATATTTGAATTCTCCGCTTCTGGCACGGGATAGAAATTCTGGTCGATGACTGTGTCAAGGTTTTTTGCCACTTTTTTAGTGACTTTGAAGAGCTTTTTATGATCGAAAAACTTAACACCGTTTGCATCTTCTGAAACAAACATTGGTATTGCAATTGAAGCTAAATTACACACGGCTACTTCATCTGGAGCAGTATATTCCATGATTTCAGTACAGAGGTTCGAAGAACGAATGGTTCCTAGATTCTTGTGGTTCGATTTTCTGTTGACTGCATCCTTGTAAAGCATATATGGGTTACCAGTTTCAATCTGAGCTTCCAGGATTTTTTCCCATAGTTCCCTTGCTTTGATAGTCTTTCTTCCTTTACCAACTTTTTCGTATCCGGTATATAATTTTTCAAATTCATCACCATAGGTATCAAAAAGATGCGGACATTCATTAGGACACATTAGTGTCCAGTCTCCATTTTCTTCAACTCTTTTCATGAATAAATCTGGTACCCACATGGCATAAAATAAGTCTCTTGCCCTCATTTCTTCCTTACCATGATTCTTTTTTAAATCAAGAAACTGGAATACATCAGCATGCCAGGGTTCAAGGTAGACCGCAAATGATCCTTTGCGTTTTCCACCCCCTTGATCAACATATCTGGCAGTGTCGTTATAAACTCTTAACATAGGAACAATTCCATTTGAAGTTCCGTTCGTCCCTCTGATATATGAACCTGTGGCTCTTACATTGTGAATAGAAAGTCCAATTCCTCCTGCAGATTGTGAGATTTTTGCAGTTTGTCTAAGCGTATCATAAATACCATCAATACTATCATCTTGCATTTGCAATAAGAAGCAAGAAGACATCTGTGGTTTTGGAGTTCCGGCGTTAAAAAGAGTAGGAGTTGCATGTGTAAAGAATCGTTTACTCATCAATTCATAGGTCTCTATGGCTGCATCAATATCCTCTTTGTGTATACCAATGGAAACTCGCATCAACATATGCTGAGGTCTTTCAACAATTTCGCCGTTGATCTTTAATAAGTAGGATCTTTCAAGTGTTTTAAAACCAAAGAAATCATAGCCAAAATCTCTATTGTAAATAATAGTAGAATCTAGTTTGTCAGCATTGTCCATGATGATTTTATACACATCTTCAGCAATCATAGAGGCGCGTTTTCCGGTTCTAGGGTTTACATATTCATGTAGGTCCTTTACGGTTTCGCTAAATGATTTTTTGGTGTTTTTATGTAAGTTCGAAACAGCAATTCTCGCTGCAACTTTTGCAAAATCAGGATGAGTTGTCGTTAAAGTGGCCGCAATTTCGGCTGCAAGATTATCTAATTCAGAGGTTGTAACTCCATCATAGATACCTTCAATTACCCTCATTGAAATTTTGATTGGGTCCACTAAATCGTTTAATCCATAGCATAATTTTCTAACTCTCGCGGTAATTTTGTCAAACATTACCGGTTCTCTTTTGCCGTCTCTCTTTACTACATACATTTATTTATTATGTTTTTTTAAGGTTAGTTATTCTCATGCCTTAGTCATGAGCCCACATTACTCGTTTATGATCGTAATATTTGAAAATAATATTACTTGAAATTGAATAGACTTTGATCAGTTCTAAAATAGAATAAAACTAAAGTCAATTCTGCAATTACTTTAAGATATTGTTAACAATTCGCGGTTAATAATTACGTAGATATATGAATATCAGCGAATTGCTTGCACTAGGTCTTAAAAGGATTTTGATTTTTTTAAAAATCGGCGTCAAAGGAAATGCTTCCCGTACCACCTGATTTTACACCGGCTTTTTGATATTCTGACACTCTTTTTTCAAAGAAATTGGTCTTGCCCTCTAATGAGATCATTTCCATAAAATCAAAAGGATTGGTGGCATTATATACTTTTTCACAGCCGTATTCCAACAATAATCTGTCTGTAACAAACTCAAGATATTGTGTCATTAACTTTGAATTCATACCAATTAAACTAACCGGTAATGATTCGGTAATAAATTCTCGTTCAATGTTCAATGCATCCACAAGAATTTCGGTTATTCTTTCTTTGGAAACCTTATTCATGATGTGATTTTCATGAAGGTAAACAGCAAAATCAGCATGAAGTCCTTCATCTCTGTTGATCAATTCATTTGAAAAAGTTAACCCAGGTAAAAGACCTCTCTTTTTCATCCAAAAGATGGAACAAAAACTTCCTGAAAAGAAAATTCCTTCCACTGCTGAAAAGGCAATCAGTCGTTCCGCAAAACTGTCACTATCAACCCATCTTAAAGCCCAGTCAGCTTTCTTTTTAATCGCAGGAAAAACTTCAATAGCTTTAAAAAGTTCATTTTTTTCACTTTCATTCTTAATGTAAGTATCAATTAAAAGCGAATAAACTTCTGAGTGAATATTTTCCATCATCAATTGAAAACCGTAAAAGAACTTGGCCTCAGTATACTGAACTTCACTTACAAAGTTCTCTGCTAAATTCTCATTAACGATTCCGTCTGAAGCAGCGAAAAAGGCTAAAATATGTTTGATAAAATACTTTTCATCAGCATTTAACTTGTTTTCCCAATCAATTACGTCTTGTTCTAAATCTATTTCTTCAGCAGTCCAGAAAGAAGCTTCTTGTTTTTTATACCAGTCCCAGATATCGTTATGCTGGATAGGAAAAATGACAAATCTGTCTTTGTTAGGACGTAAAATAGGTTCAATATTTGACATAATTATAGTGTTGTTTTGTGATTGATGAAAAAATAATTTGGGAAAATTACAGGGCAAAGATTCCACATTTTGTTTGAATATAAAATCTTAGTTATCCACATTGACTTGAAAGTTTTTAACACCGTGGTTAAAAAGTATTTTTTTGTTTAATGTATAGGATAATATTGACCAAAAAAGTGAACACTTACTCCTCAGAAGAACAGCAGATTAAACGAAATAACCAATACAGAAATAGAAGAAAAATTTTATTTTGACATGTATTGACCGAGACTCATAAGTTGATAATCTTTGGTCTGAATAGTTTTTTCTAGTGTCTCAATATCAATGACGGTCATGGTTCCTTTTTCCTTTCTTTTCGAATCTTCAAAATGCATTTCCATCATAACCCCTTTAGCTTCATCAGGCACATTGGTAAAAGAATTGCCACCTAAAGAGCTACTCAGGTTGAAAAACATGTTTTTTTGAAAAAGATCCAGCTCTTCTGTAACCCAGAATGAAAACGTATTTGTATCGTTTTTGGAGATGAACTCTTCACAGGTGTACCCGAGAATATCTTTGACGCTGCCCGTTTTCTGAATGGCATTGAATACTGTATTTACGGAGTCCTGTACATTCTCCTGTACAGCGACATTTTTAATTTGATCCATAGATAAAATCTGGGCAAATTTCTGCTCTTCCATTAGGATGATCATTGCTTTATTCTTTTCATCCAAAATGGAAAGCATGGAGCTGGGCATGTCTCTATTATCTGAAGAATCATTGCTTTCAACCCGGGTAGCCATATATTCTCCCTTATTGGAAAACCACATTTCATAATTTACCTTCGAAGGATTACCATCTGTTATAATTTCCATTTGATACAAAATCTTATTGTCAAACGTATAAGATTCTTCCACAGGAATTGACTGACTACCTGCTATCATCATTTGGTTTATTTGATACTGATAAGTAGACTGATAATCTGGATCGATGTCGAGAAGACTGTCCATAGCCTTTCCTGTTTCCTGAGCTGTTTTTTGTGCAACTTTGTCGATCACAACCTCTTCGGTAGCCTGTTGTACACGCTTTTTGAGTTTTTTAAGTAATTGTGCTTGGGTGGTATTGTACGAAAAAGCACTGATCAATAGGCAGAATGCCATTAGTTTGGAAAGTCTCATACTTCTATGTTTGGGGGTTTGACTTCTCCTATAAAGTTATAAAAAAGATTGTATTGAACCTAAAAAGGGTTAGCATACACCAACCCTTTTTCACTGATTCTCTGGATTAAAGAGAAACAATACATCCAAAAATACTCTTAGGTTTAAAAGTTTGACTTAAAATTGATTCAAGTGCATTCATTAGTGTATTTTTAAATCCCTAGGTCAACATTATTTTTTCAAAATCTGCTTAGGTCGTTGTTTTCAAATAGTCTAAGGTCAGTTTTACAGCAGAAGAAAGGTCTTTTGGTAGGGTTGCATCTTTCCAGGGATGAGAACTACCAAAGGTATGATTGGCCTCAGGCAAAATACTTAGACTTGCCTTTTCACTCCAAGAGTTTAGGTGATTTGCTTCAGCTATTAAAACGGTTTCGTCTTGAGCTCCATGAATAATATGATAAGGAATAGTTAGTTTTTCTACAGCTGTTTTTATGGTGAGCTGTGATTCAAATTCTTTAAAATTCGTATAAAATTGAAAGTAATGTGGCATTTGCTGATTAGTTCGGGCATTAGTGATAAATGCGACCCCATTTTTTTTCCACTGTTCTAGCTGCTCTCCTTTTGGAAATCTGCTCCCGAAGTCTGATACGCCGGCCCAGCTTATTACCTTAGAGATTCTTGAATCTGAAGCTGCTTTTAATACTACAATGCCTCCACCTCTAGAATGGCCAATGAGAGATATATTTTCTTTATTTATTTCTTGTTGAAAGGTTTTTGAATTAGCGATCCAGGAAATTACTGCATCCAGATCATCTAATTCTTTCATAAAATTATTGTGACCAAAAGCTTCTAGGTCAGGAAAGTCAATCGGTTGTTCAATTGTTCCTCCATTGTGTGAAAAATTCATTTTTATAAAGAACAGACCTTCATTTGCCATGGATTCAGCAACGAGGTTCCAGGCTCCCCAGTCTTTATAACCCTTATATCCATGGCAAAAGATCACGATGTTTTTCGGCCTATTGTTTTGCTGGTAATAGACATCGGCAAGTATAGGTTTGCCATGTCTGCCTTGAATTTGAATATTTTTTGAATTCGTCATCGTTTTGTTCTTGGATTTATATCAATTAAAAAAGTTATTTAGTTCCTTTTCCTGAAAACAGGTTTCCTGATCAAATAGTTCAGTGATTAAGCCGTCGAGTTCTAAAACGAATTTTTCCAGAATGTCATCGCTAATATAGGTTCCATTAAACGGCATGAATCCAGCCTTTAAGTTTTTGAATGAAACGATACCACTTTGAAGTAAAAGCTTGTCAAGAGGCTTTTTAATATGATGCACGTACATATAAGCATAGCAAAGAACCTGAAAACTTTTTGAATATTTTTCATCAGTTCCTAAAAGACTCCAGTCTTTTAGCCTAAGTTGATTAGGACTCACCTTGCCTGTTTTATAGTCCATAATTCTAATAGAGCCGTCAATTTCATCTATTCTGTCAATCTTTCCGTGTAATTTGACCTTCAAATTTAATCCTTCCACCCGATGGTCTATCTGAACAGGAGTTTCCAGCCCTAATATTTTTATGCTTTTGCCTTTTTTTAATTCCTTAATTTCATAGTGAAGAAAGTTGAGAACAAATTGCTTGGCAATTTCAAAGGCCAAATAATTTTTTCCTGAGGCTATGGAGCTAATTGAAAAGCTTTTGGCAAATTCACGTTTAACTTGAAGTGGAGCAATTTGAATCATACTTTCTATATGCGCTTCCTCAAGGATTATGTTCAAAAAAGGTGTATACAGATGTTCAAGCGTATCGTGAATTATTGTTCCAAATGTATTGGCTGCTATTGTTTCTTCCACTTCTTTAAATTCTTCTAGACGAAGCACACTTCGCTTGTAAAAATCGATAGGGTTTCTAATATAATTAATTAAAGAACTAGGTGAGAAGCCCTTTTTAGCCAGTTCTTTTAGTTGAAGGATGATCGATTCATTTTTGTCTATAGTGTTCAAGGAAATAGGGTCAGATTGAAGATCAGGATGAATGCTTTTGTTCTTAAAGGTAACATTATTCAAGTGACCGAGTGATTTTGCTATTTCCAGTTGTCTGATAAAACGACTTGGTTCTCCAGCACCAAAATCATCTGTAATATTATTATAAATCAAGTAGACATTTTCTGCTCGATGCAATAATCTGAAAAAATGAAAGGAGAAAATGGCATCCTGCTCAAAATAAGTCGGGATCTTCTTTTCAAATTTAATATCCATCGGAATGAATGAATTGTTACTCCCGGAAGCAGGCAAAAACCCTTCATTTACTGAAGTTATAATGACGTTTTTAAAATCAAGACCCCTTGACTCCAGCAAGCCCATAATTTGCAATCCTTCAAGGGGTTCACCCTCAAATGAAAGCTTTTCTGTTTTTAGTAATTGCTGAAATATTTGATACAAAGAATGTATGCTATCAATAAATCCATAACTTAGGTTGAGGTTTAATAATTGAACAAAAATATCATGGAAGCGAAACAGATATTCAATATGAAGTTGATTTTGTTTCCTTCTTTTTCGTAAAATATCAATAAGCTTGATAATTTGAGTTAGGATAGTATTAATGTCCTGATCCCAGCCATTAAAAACCGGGGCAAATAAGCTTTTCGTATCTTCATTCTCATTTGCCAAGGCGAGAATGTTAGACGCTGAAATAAAGATCGTTTTGTCTGTATATAGAATTGATTTAATTCCTTTTTCTATTTGGTCATTTGGCATCCATTGCGCCTTGAAAAAGGGATCATTGAGAAGGATGGTCACATTTTTGTAGTAATAGGTGTCCTTTTCATTTCCAGATACCTTGTTCAGATGTAAGTGAAACAAGGCCTGAAAGAATGAGCTCAATGAAATATTCTGCAATTCATAGCCCATAGTAATATTGGCCGCAGATATTTCTTCGGGCATTGAATTTAAGATCGATGGAAGGAGCTTTTCGTTACCAAGAATCACAGCAGTATCGTCTATTTTTTTCTTTAATTGAAGCTCTTTTAATAGTGTGCCAACATGTTTGATCTGTGTAATGTTCTTGGGCAAGCCATGAAAATGTATGGTTTTTGGAGCATCAATATTCCTGTCTTTCCAATTGAAATCATGAGAAACATAGTAGGGCCAGGACCTCTTGTATTTTTGAAAAAACTGAGCTGATTGATTATTTGTTTTTTCATAGAATTCGTCATGATCCCAGTAAATGGCAGCCAATTCATTGATCAATAAGTCCTGAATAATTTTCTCTTCCGCCTTGTTAAGCGCGTTAAATGCGGCAAAAACAAACTTTTTATTTGTCATGCTTTTTTTATAGGCTTCTAATCGGTCTAGAACGATGCGATAAACCAATCCCTGATATCCTACATTTTTAGCGATAAGGTGTTGCTGAAAGGCTTCATGGTAGTCAATGATCTGATCAAAAAAAGTGAGGTATTTTTGTACCATCTCGCTAGATTGGGGCTCGTCAGGATACCATTGTTCTATTCTTTTTGTTTCACTGAGGTAGCCAAGTATAGAGGCTGCATCAAATAGATTGCTGTCAAGATCGTTAAAATCCTGGATTAAGATGCTGGCCCATTTTGAGAAATTTTCAAATGGTTCTATTTGATCTTTTGGGGTATGCAATTTATAAATTCCGTAGAATTCAAATAGGAGATTCACATTGTCAAGAATTTCAAAACCAGAGACTTCTTTTATAAATTCTTCAATACTCAGAATCCGTGGTAAGAAGGTAGCATGAGTCAGCTGTTTTTTTAAGATGGTCTTTAAGAATATTCCTGACCTTTTGTTGGGTAGTACAAAGGTGATATTAGTTAAAGTCTGATTACTTTTTAATACTTCGGTAACTACTTTTGATAAGAAGGATAGCATGATTCAAATGTAATCATTATTGCATAAAAAAAACCATCGATCCAAAGACCGATGGTTTCAATTTTGAACAATTAAAAGGTTCTATCTTTCAGCGTATTCAGAGAAGATTTCAACTCTTCTGTTTTGCTGTCTTCCTTTTCTTGTTTTGTTATCTCCAATTGGATTCGCAGAACCAAATCCTTTAGCAGTAATCATGTCAGCTGGGAAACCTTTATCAACTAAGTAGGCTCTTACAGCATCAGCTCTTTCTTGAGATAATTTATTGTTGATCTTGTCACTACCAGTACTATCAGTATGACCTTCAACATCAAATCTTAAGTTCTTGTATTGGTTAACAATATTACTAACCTGTTCCATTCTGATTTCTGTTTCGTCAGTAAATTTAGAACTACCAGTCACGAAGTAAATCGCTCTTGCTAAATCTGTAATTTCTTTTTGAACTTCAGCAGAAACTATTGGACAACCATTGTTTTCAGCAACACCAGCAATATTTGGACATTCGTCATCTTTGTCTGGGATTCCGTCACCGTCAGCATCTGGCCAAGGACAACCGTCATTTTCAACTGGACCAGCTACATCTGGACACTTGTCATCTTTATCAGCAACACCGTCACCATCTCTATCAGGACATCCGTTTAACTCAACAGGACCAGCTTCAGTTGGACATGCATCATCTTTATCTGGAACTCCGTCACCATCAGAATCAGGACAACCGTTAAATTCAGCTAAACCAGCTTCCATAGGACAAGCATCTTCAGAATCTTGGATTCCGTCACCATCAGTATCAGGACAACCGTTGAAAGCTTCTAAACCAGCAACTTCTGGACAAGCATCATATTTGTCATAAACACCATCACGATCAGTATCACGAGCACCAAATCTAAATGTTAAACCAGCAGCATGTTGGAAGTGAGGTAATAATACATCTTCATCAAATGAATGCTTGTATTTAGTTTGAAGATTGATACCAAACATATCGCTAAACCATAGGTTGAAACCTAAACCACCACCAGCAGTTCCACCACCTTCTCCAGCTAACCAAGTGTAACCACCACCAGCTAAGATATATGGATCAAACCATCCTGGCTCTCTCACAAAATTATACTTGATATCTAAATCAGCAGCAGTATAAGACAAATTTGTTACTGGAACATCACCTATTGTACTGATAACATTGTAAGACCCGGTCAATCCAACAGAGAATCCGCTACCTACGTAGTAACCAACTCTTAAGCTAGAAAGAACACCGCCAACATTCCAATGGCTTGTGTTAAAGAAATCCTCACCAAATCCACCAGTAGCCATAGCATCTGCACCATCAAAAGGTGTAGGTACAGGGCCGCTATCAGTATCAGCTCCGGTTGGATAAAAATCAACTGCGTTGGTACCCAACTCAATAATCCAGCGATTATCTTTATCCTGTGCAGTAACGTTGTTCGCAAAAACAACAACTAATGCGATTAATAATACTCGTTTTAAATGTTTCATTGTAATCAATTTTAAATTATAATCTTTTTAATTGTTAAGTAAGCTTAAATTTTAAGTAATATTTAACAAATATATAAAAACTTGCCAAATAACGCACCTTAAGCATTTTTTTTTATTTATTGACCGTCATACTTATAACTGTCAAAAGCAACTAGAGGGGTTTTTTAATAAAAAACAGCTCTGTTATCTTCAATGTCAGCGTTCTCTTTTAAGGCTTCAAAAATGAGTAAACTTCTACCAGTTAATGAACGTTCTAAATTCATTTTATTTGCGTTGTAATTTTGTAATTCTGTAGGCAAGGTCTTTTTGGTCACAATAGCAAAAGCAACACCGCTTTTTCCTACAATATTTTTGGCAAGCTCGTTCTCCTCTAATGAAGTGACAACACCAGAAATGTCTACAAACCTTCCGGCACCAGCAAAAACAGGACTCGTGTTTGATACAGCCAAGGCACTGCTTTTTGAAACTTTATTTTGAGTTGCGATTTCGTCAAGGGTAGCACCAGTTGACCTCTCTTTGATCAATGCTGCTTTCTTTTCATTCATTAGTATGTTTCTAACGTTTTTCCCTTTTCCTGATAATCCGGCCTTATTTTTTGAGGTAAGTTTAACAACGGCATATCCATTGTCCAGGTCGAATCTTTTAATGCTACCAACTTCTGTCGCATCTTCAAATGTCCATCTAACTATTTGTCTTTGTGACCCAAGTTCTGCTATATTGTCGTCAAATACTTCAAGATCAACCACAGGTCTCACTGAGTATCCTTGCTCTTTTGATAAATCTTCTATGCTTTTTCCGCCAGTCAAATCTGAGGCAAAAGTTTCAGCTTGCTCAAAAACGTCATTTTCAGTCTTTTCAGAAGGATCTATTTTTCTTGAAAAAGTAGCGATTTGAACATTTTTTTGCACATTTTTTTGATCGTCAATTCTGATAATATGAAAACCAAACTGAGATTCAACAACACCCATATCACCAACTGAATTCTCAAAACTATAATCTCTGAATTCAGGAATCATTGTTCTGTACACGAACCAACCTAGATCTCCACCTTTAGCTCCAGAAACTTTGTCAACGGATAATTCCTTGGCTAGATCTTCAAATTTACTTGGATCTGCTTTTACCACAGCCAAAAGGCTGTCTGCTGTTTGTTTGGCCTCTTCTGGAGTTGCCGTCACAGATGGGTCAGCAGTAGAGTTGCCAGCAAATGAAATAAGAATATGACTGGCTTTAACAGAATCAGGTAATTGCTTTATCGCTGTAACTTTAGACAACTTGTAAAAACCTTTGTCCTTGTAAGGACCGTATACTTGATTCACCGGTAAATTAAAGATGGTATCTGTACCTGCAACTGTCAATGCCGTTTCATTATAGAAATTTCCATCATATGGAGTGTCAGATTCATTTTCAGCATTAAATTCATCCATATCAACAGCATTTTGGAAACCCTGAACCGTTACATTGGATTTGGCAGCGTTACTATATTCTTCACGATCATTGATCATTTGCACTAATTCTTGCTGGATAGCATTTTCATCTTCCTCTGTTGCCTCGATTTTGAATTGAACAAATTGAATGTCTCTTGACTCCTTAACTGTATAAGCTTTGGCGTGTGCTTTGATATATGCTTTCATTTCATCAGCATCAACTGTCACCAAACTATCAGGGATACTATTAAATGGTACATAGACATAATCTACATCTACGCTCGTATTCTGAAAATAGTAATCTCTTTCACCTTCTGCCAAGGTAGATCCAAGTCCTGCTCTAATCAAGGCATTATACGTAGTCTGCTCAAGATTTTTCTTGATGCCTTTTTCATAGTTGATCCAACTTGCCCAAGCGGCAGCACCTCTTTCATCTTCTTGAGAATTATCTTGTAGGGTAGCGATGTATTCTTTTAGTTTTTCAGGATCAAAAAGACCAATTTCATTTGCAAATTGTGGACTGTTTTGTGCCGAAATCTGCTGAACCATTGCGTCCCAAACATCTTTCTCTCCTACAACAACTCCAGATTTTTCTAATTGAGTTTCGTATATCTTTTCTCTGACAAGGCTGTTCCAGGCATTGTTTACATTCTGCGTATTAGAAGTTCTTCCATTTGACCTATTCCTGTTTAACTCAACCTGCTGGGCAAATTCTTCTCTCGAGATAGGCTCACCATTTACTTCACCTATATTTGACGCTGTTTTATTAAACAAGTTTCCGTCAAACAAGCCACTTAAAACGAAGGAAAACAAAGCCAAAGCAATTATGATGATTAAAAATAATGATCTCTCTCTAATTTTCGATAATACTGCCATTTTCTTTTCTGTTAAAAAATTTAGGTTGCGAAAATACAATTTACCTTTTAATAATGAAAGGAGTTTAATGCTAAATTTTTAGGCTTAAAATAAGGCTATGTGTCTTTAAATAAAACTTTTAAATACACCTCTTCAATTTTAGATGCAGATTCTTTTAAGATGGTGAATTGGTAGTTGTCGATTTGAATGATCTCACCAGTTGAAGGAATGTTCTCAGTATGATTTACAATGAGTCCACCCAAGGTTTCATAGTTGCTGTCTTCTTCAAGGGCAAGACTGTAAATTTCGTTGATATAATCCACTTCCAGTCTTGTGGAGAATTTGTATTCGCGATCGTTAATTTTTTCTTCAAGTAGTTTGATACTGTCATGCTCATCTTCAATGTCACCGAAGAGTTCTTCAATGATGTCTTCAATGGTGATCAATCCCGAAGTCCCTCCGTATTCATCCAAAACAATAGCGACACTTTTGCTCTTTAATATAAGGTCATTAAGAATATCGTGAATCATCATTGTCTCAGGGACAATTTCGATTGGTAAGAGGATGGACCGAATGTTTTTCGGTTTTTTAAAAAGGTCAAAAAAATGAGCATATCCAATAATGTCATCTAAAGAATTGTTGTAGACCATTATTTTGGAGAGTCCGGTCTCCATAAATAACTGCTTTAGGTTCTTAGTTGAATCATGAACCTCCACAGCGATTATTTCAGTTCGTGGAATCATGGCCTCTCTTGCTTTAACATTATGAAAATCCAGGGCATTTTGAAAAATTTGGATCTCAGAATCAACTTCGTCTTCCGCCGTTTCCAGTTGCTCATCAATATAATGTCCTAACTCTGCCTTAGAAAAAGCCGCTTGCTCCTTATCTTCTTTAGTGTTAAAGAAAACCCTTAGAAAGAAATCAGATATTCCGGTAATCAGTTTGGAAATAATATAAAACAACCAGTAAAAAAAATACGCTGGAAACGCAAATATTTTCATGCTTTCATTGGCATAGATCCGAAACACTGCTTTCGGTAAAAACTCTGCTGTTATAAGTATGATGATTGTTGAAATAAATGTCTGTGTCAGTAACAATAAAAATTCATTATGAATATCGCCCTGAAAAAATCCCATAAGCAGATCTCCCATAAAGTACCCATAGATCACAAGTGCAATGTTGTTGCCAACCAACATGGTTGTAATGAACCGGCTAGGTTTTTGTGTAAGTCTTTGTAAGATTTTCGCTAAAAGAGAATCCTTTTTTTTCTCAAGTTCAAGGTGCATTTTATTTGAAGAAACAAATGCGATTTCCATTCCTGAGAAAAATGCAGATAAGAGAATTGAAATAAATATGATAATTAACTTAACGATCATTCTTTACGTTCATGCTTTTGAAAGCGTTTGCGGTATTTTTTTCGAAAAAAATACATAAACACCGCCAAAACGGCAAAAGCTAAAAAGATATAGGCTTTATTGGGATCTGAATTCCATCGAAGCACAGCTTCAACAATAAAAACAATTGCAATAACAAGATATGCAATTTCAAAAAACTTAAAATATTTGGCCATAACTATGGGGTTTCATCCACATATACACTTCCCTTGATCGACTTCATGTTCACGCGACTTAAATCTTCATTAGATTCAAAGCCCGTTCCCTTGATCGTGTCAAATTTCGTGATCAAAGTGAATTTTTTTTCAGTATAAATATAATGCTCATTTGAGTCCCAAAAAAGTTGGTCTGTGAATAATTTCGTTTTTTCAGCTGGATTAATAACATTTACGCTGTCTTTAACCTCTGAAATATTAGTGTTTGCAAAAGAAATAGAATAGCCTGCAGTGAGGATAACAGAATCTCCTTTTTTATCGAAACTCACAATTTTTACTCCTTCGGGGAATAAAGTATAGGGGTGATCTTCTCTATTAGAAAAATCGTGCATTACCGGTGCAGTAAGGATTGTTTTTACAACACCTGAATCTGTATGAACAAGATGCACATTCTTAGCTGCCCCAATAGGAAGATTTTTTTCAGCTAAAAAATCCTGAACTTCTTTAATATCATTACCGCATGAAAAAAACATTGCCACTATAAGAATAGTAGCAATGTTAAATATAGGGTATGTATTCCTTTTAAACATTCAAAAGATTATGGGATTTTTGCAGATTCATTGATCCAACATCCAACTTTATGAGTAGACCCTGATTCTAGTCCTTCTGTAAAAACTAATTTTTTAGAAGGTGCACTGGCCATATAACTTTTAATGTATTTATTAGCCGTAGAAGTAATTCCAGGATCTGCCGCTTTTGCCTGCCTTGCTTTATCAGCTGCAGCTACATAAACCATTCTTTTTGAGATCTCATCAGTTCCACAGGTATTCGCACTAGAAGCATAAAGATTTGAAATCAACAAATAGGCACTACCCATACTTGGTCTTTGTTTGATGGCAAGTCTGGCATATTCTCTGGCTTTTGACCTAGATCCTTTTTTCTTAAAGATCAAAGCAACTCTATAATAGTACTTTGCTTTTTTATAGTTGTCTGGTTCAAGATCAATTGCTTTGTTAAAATACTCAATGGCCTTGTTAGATTCTCCCTGTTCCATTAAAATTCCTGCATAAAAAACAAAGGCATCAGAAGATGGAGCAGCGTTCACATAGGCCTCAACCATTGCAGGGTAAATAGGATTGTCGGTACATTCTTTTTGATTTAATCTAGAAACAGCTCTTTTTAACCAAGTTGCATTATTCTTGTTTTTTTCGAAATTGTCCTTGTATAAAGGAATCAATCTATCACAAGTAGCCACCTCAGTAAGGGTGTTGTCAAGATAACCTTCAACCTGTCCTAAAGCTCTTAGGTTTACTTCTCTGGCTCTTTTCTTCTTTTTTTCCTTCGCTGTAAGTTCACCTCCCTTGGCTACTTTCTCATTTAACACGTCAAGTTCTCTTGAATACTTATCCATTTTTAAGGTTACAGCCTCTGTAATGTCATCATAAGTATCAAAAACTAATTGTGGGTTGACGTCTTTTTCAATATCAGTAACGGTTTGGAAATACTTACCAAGATTCTTTACACTCATTCCCGTAGGATCAGCTTTAAATGACAAACTTAATTTGTCAAAAATTTCTTCTTTTAAAACCAGTTCCTCTAATACGGCTCTTTTGAATAAGAAGTTGGCCCAGTCACTGTATACCTTCCCGAGATTTTCAGGGAAATGTTTTACTCTTAAATTATAAACAAGAATGACGTCAATAGCATATTTCGCCATTTCTTCTTTATTTGCTTTTGAGGTGTCAAAATACTTTTTCTCAACTTTGATTATATAATCATTGGTCTCAATCTTTTCACCTTTTTTCACAGCTATAACTCCGGCAGCCTCATCATATTTGGCTTCTGCCATCTTTAATCCATCACTATAGATGATTTTTGAAGCTGTTGGACAGTTATCAACGCACCATTGCCATGGTTCGATTGCCGCTTCGTAGTTTTTCATTTTTACCGCTTCATGAAACAGAGATAAGTTTGTTTTACACTTGTCTGGTTCACTACCATATTTGTCTTGCCCATAGATGTTAAAACCTCCCCCTGTAAAGATTAGAGCTATCACAATCAATACCGCCTTTGCTAATTTCATTTTTAAGATTTGTTAATATTAATAAATTTTTTGTCTTCTAAACCACTTGTCATTAAGTGATAAACTTAACCTGAAGTTGAAAAAATCTTCTTCTACTAAGTTGTTATCTGTTGTCCCTCTTTTTCCAAGTTCAAAACCCAAATTTACGTTAGAAATTTTTAATCCCATAGGTAAACTTACACCAAAAGATATGCCATACTCGTCAATATCTGTTTCATTGACCACCAAACCGGTCTTTTGATAGTTAAATCCAGCCCTGTAGGTCATCCTGTTAAAATAACTACTTATCGACATTCTGTTAGGTGTGTAAAAACCTCCAACTGAGATATTCGAAAATTTGTCATACCTGTAAAAATCTACATCGTCATAGATTCCGCCATTCAATTCCAAAGCATCTTGAAAAGTGTACTCCACACCGATAAACCATTTGTGGTCTTCACCAATTCCTGCACTTATGGCTGTTTTCAAAGGTGAATTTATGGTAGCTCTATAGTCGCCACTTTCTAAGGTGTCTACAGGAATGCCAATGGCCTCGTCATCATTTACAATGGTGTATAATAGCACCGTACCGTCTTCATTTAGTGTTGATTCTAAATCAAGAGCCACACCAAATTTGGCACGTAGTTTTTCACTGATCTTTGGAGCATAATGAGCTCCAACTTTGGCAGTTGTTCCTGTGATTCTTGAATCTGTAAGATGTTGAGTTGCCAATTGAACATTGTCTCTTCTGTTCAGAACATTATTGTCTATACCACCAAAGATATAGGCAAATTCGACACCAAGTGACAAATTGAAAGGGAATTGATAACCGTAGCCAAGAAAAGCACGGTTGGTTCCTCCATTACCGTAATACCGGTCGATCTCTAACAATTCGTCATCATCACCGAAGGTTTGATCTACCATAGAATAACCTACAGCACTATTCAACTGAAGTCCCATAACCAGGCCTTGATTTCCTCTAATTGGAATCCCCAGGCCAATATAGCTAAGAGCGGCGGCAGAACTCGTTTGTTTGTTCTCTCCATCATCGACATAATTCGTTTTATTACCCCCTGCGAAAACATAAGTAGTCCATCTTAACGATCCATAAGAAGCAGGATTCGTAAAGCTCAATTGATATTCGCTATTTAATGCTCCACCCATCTGTCCCATTGATATTTCCTCAACCGTTTTAAGATGTGCCTGATCTCCAATTCCGAATAAAGAATAAGGAGATGAATTGGTTGCTTGTGAAAAACTTAGTGTTGATATAAAAAGAATAGCAATTACTATTATATCTTTTATCATTCGTCTATATTATGTATCAAAATACTATTCAATCCCTCCAATAAAAAATTTGGAGTGGCAAATATGCTACTTTTTAAGTTTTTTGCCAAGAAAATTGTGTCCCCTCCTGTTAAAACTACTGTTAATTTTTGATTTTTCAGCAAATATTGGCTGATCACTCCTTCAATTTCCAGAATCACACCATTTAAAACACCCAGATGAATCGCATTTTCTGTGGAGTCGCCAAGTGAGGGTATCTGGTCTTTTCTTTGTAATAAGGGGAGATTAGCAGTGAAATGATTCACGGCTTTATAACGCATCTCAATTCCCGGAGATATAGCACCGCCAGCATATGAATTGAATTCATCCAAAAAGTCAAAGGTTATACATGATCCTGCGTCAATAACCAAGGTGTTTTGACGCGGAAATTGCTTACTGGCCGCAGCGATCAATGCCAGCCTGTCTACTCCTAAGGTTTTGGGTGTAAGGTAATTATTGATAAAAGGGAGCTTGGTGTTTTGATTCAACTCGATCAAGTCAACCAATTCGCGGATGTCATTTAGTATGTTCTCATCCAGAGCTGTTACATGCGAAATAATGCTGTATTTAATCTGGTATTGCTCAGTAATGGAAAGGATACCCGACAATAAGGCATCTTGCTGGAATTGATCTTTAAAAAGCAAGATATCTCTTTCAAAAACAGCCACTTTTGCAAAGGTGTTTCCTATATCAATAACTAAATTCATGGCAGGATAATATGAAAAGCAAAAGTACAATAGAATTTTTAATGAATTGTTTGGAAAAGATTAAAAAATAGATTTATATTTGCACCCGATTTAACGGATGGTACCTTAGCTCAGTTGGTAGAGCAATGGACTGAAAATCCATGTGTCCCTGGTTCGATTCCTGGAGGTACCACTTTAAACCCTTAATTCTTCATGAATTAAGGGTTTTTTTATTTTCCTTTAGTTTAATACATGAAAGCTACATGATGTAAAGAAAAGCATGACAAAATTCTTTAGTTCCTTTTCAAAAAGCCTGGATGCAAAACTTTTTGAGGCTAAGAGATTTTAAAGCTATATTCGCTTCGTTCAAAAAACGAAACTTTTATGAAATTCAATGGAAAGACTTTATGGATTACAGGGGCTTCTTCAGGGATTGGAAGGGCAGTAGCCATTGAATTATCGCTTAAAAAGGGCCATTTGATTCTATCCTCCCGAAATGAGAAGTCATTGGATGAGGTGGCTGTAATTTGTAAGCAAAACGGAAGTTCTGTAAACATAATCCCCTTTGATCTAACAAGCAAGGATTCTATCCAAGCGGCGGTGAATGAGGTAATATTAACCGATAAGGTGATCAATGGTTTGTATCATTTTGGTGGAATAAGTCAGCGGTCTTATGCTGTGGAGACAGACATCGAAATTGATCGAAGAATTTTTGAAGTAAATTATTTTGGAACTATTGAACTCACAAAGCTGATCTTGCCAATAATGATCAAAAATGGAGGTGGCCAAATAGGGGTAACCAGCAGTATTGTGGGAAAGTTTGGCTTTCCTTACAGATCAACCTACGCGGCAACAAAACATGCTTTACATGGATTTTTTGAAAGTCTAAGGGCAGAAAATGTTCAGCATAATGTATCCATTTCAATGATTATTCCCGGCAGGGTTAAGACGAATATTTCAATGAACGCCCTTGATAGTAATGGAAGGGCCCATAATAAGATGGATGAGGGACAGGAGAAAGGTCTTAGTGCTGAAAAGGCGGCTGGTCTGATCGTAAAATCATTAGAAAAAGAAAAAAAAGAGATACTTGTAGGTGGAAAAGAATTAATAATGGTTCAGATTAGACGGTTTTTACCAAGATTGTTTTATTATCTTTCGACCAAAGTTCAACCCTTGTAGCACAGGAAATAAGAAATATTGTTATGAAAATAAACGGAATACAGCAGTTAGGAGTTGGCGTAGAAGATGTACATGAGGCTTGGAAATGGTATAGAAAACATTTTTCAATGGACATTTTAATGTTTGATGAAGAAGCTGTTGCCAAATTAATGTTGGCACATACTGATGGAGAACCAAGAGCCAGACATGCCATTTTAGCCTTGAATATGGAAGGTGGCGGAGGGTTTGAGATTTGGCAGCATACAGAAAAGAAACCTAGTTTAATTGAAATTCCGATTGTTTTAGGAGATTATGGTATCAATATTGGGGTTTTAAAAACCGATAATGTTGACTTAGCTTTTAAGACCTATAAAGAATCTGGCTTGAATTTATTGGGCCAAATTAGTACGACACCGGCCGGCGACAAACATTTCTTTTTAAAGGATCCTTATGATAATATTTGGGAGATTAAGGAACATCCTGTTGTATTTAGTAAAGGCAGCTCAGTAAATGGTGGTGTTTTTGGGACCATTATAGGGGTTGAAAATATTGAAGCCAGTCTTGTTGTATACCGAGATATTTTAGGATTTGATCAAATCGTATATGACGAATCAGGAGTGTTTGACGATTTTTCAGAAATCAATGGCGGGAATCAGGAATTTAGAAGGGTCCTGTTGAGACATACTGATGTGAAAAATGGAGCATTTAGTACCTTGTTTGGAAAATCTGAAATAGAATTGGTTCAAGTTCTCAACGGGTCTCCAAAAAATATATATGAGGGAAGGATTTGGGGAGACCCGGGGTATATTCATTTATGTTATGATATCAATGATATGGATGCTTTGAGAGAAAGAGCTTTGAGTTTTGGATATGCATTTACGGTAGACAGCGCAAGAGCGATGGATACTTTTGACATGGGTGATGCTGCCGGGAACTTTGCCTATATTCAGGCCCCGGAAGGAACTCTGATTGAATTTGTTGAAACGCATAAAATTCCCTTGATCAAAAAACTGGGCTGGTATATTGATTTTAGAAAAAGAGGGAACCACCCTTTGCCTACCTGGATGTTAAAACTGTTCAGATTCAAAAGAGTAAAATAATCTCAGAACGATTCTTCATAGCAGGTTCTGATCTTGAAAAAGTTGGGTGCTTAAGTCTTTATAGATGATAAAGCTTTCAAAGAAGTATTCGTACGTAGAAAGAACTTTCTAAAATCATTATCGGTATTTTTTATAAATTTAAAGAGAAATTTCGCATTGTCTTTATAATATGAATGGAACCAAATGATTGTTACCAAGGGAATAAGTTTAAGGAGTATTATTAGCTGGACCCTGCACCATCTGGTTTGGCTATTCCTGGTTATGGGGTCGATCTCTGCCTTATATTTTTATAAAATTTTTAATATTCATATTCCCTGGCTACCTGTTTCAGTTGTTGGTACAGCCGTAGCATTTTATGTTGGTTTCAAAAATAATCAGGCCTATGACAGGATGTGGGAGGCAAGAAAAGTGTGGGGAGGTATTGTAAACGATAGTCGGTCATGGGGAATGATGATCGATGGATTTATTAGCAATCAATTTGCAAGCAACAAGCTAGATGCTGATCAAATAAAAAAAATAAAAGAAAGACTTGTATATAGGCATATCGCCTGGATCTATGCCCATCGAAGTCAATTATTGTTGGCCACACCCTGGGAGCATATCAGTCAGGGGGGGATGATGACTAAAACAGCCAGAATATATCAAAAGAAATTTGGAGTCGGATTGGTTGATGATCAGGTGACAAGATCCGAATTGAAACAATTTTTGCCATCAGAGGAGTATGATCAAATGTTGGCTTATGTCAATACGGCAACGCAGATCATTAATCAACAATCACGAGATTTGACAGAATTAAGGGAAAAAGGACTGATAGATGATTTCAGGCATATGTCATTAACTAATTTATTGAAGAGCTTTTATACCCTGCAAGGAAAGAATGAACGCATAAAAAAGTTCCCGTTACCAAGACAATATGCAAATATGAGTCGCTATTTTGTAGGAATTTTTATTATGCTTCTTCCATTTAGCATGATACCTGAGTTGATGAAAATCGCCAATTATGGCGTTTGGTTGTCTGTTCCTATTACCGTACTTATCGGCTGGATTTATGTAATGATGGAGGTGGTGGCCGATTATTCAGAAAACCCCTTTCAGGGAATGGCCAATGACATACCTATGTTGTCTTTATGCAGAACCATAGAGATCGACCTGAGAGAAATGCTGGGAGAGGAAGAATTGCCTCCTTCAATCGCAGCCAAGAGAGGGGTGTTAATGTAAAAATTTATTAAATCATCTGAAATACTATGAAAATTATGAGAGAATTCGCTGTTAGCCTTATACTGTGTATGTTTGGTCTTACTTCGTTGATTGCTCAAAACAATAAAGCACAACCTCCCAATAGTTCTGTTCTTTCTGAATATGGATTGTCGGTAAAATTGTTTAACACCATGGTAAATCCAATGTATCAGGAGGAAACTGTTTTTTCAGGAGATCTTGAATATAAAATAAAAGCAGGTTCAGCCTTGCAGGAATTTAGTTTTGGATTTTATTATGACCCCTTTTATGAATACGGTCTTTCGTTTCAGGTAATCATTAAAGATCCTGCTGTTTACGAGTTAATGTCGAAAAAAAGTATAGCAAAAAAACTGAGTAAGGATCATGAGAAATTCAAGAAAATGAAAGATATTAATGTACTGGACGAAGATGATGTTTATGTACTTAGTGATAATGGGAAGGAAGCAGTTCTTAGTTTTCAATTGAAAAAAGAGATGCTGCCGGGACCTTATAAATTTTTGTCTAACTGGGATGGTAAAGTGTTTATGGAGGACCGGGTAGTGAGAAGAATTGAGTTGACTTTGGTCGAAGAAGAAAAAATTAATGGAGTTGATCTGCAGGAAGCAAAATATACGGGATATTTTACAAAGATTGAGTCAGGAGGGTATCTGTTGACTAAAATGGTAGATTATTCCAAAGGAAGTAGAAAAGGAGTTCCGGAGGAAATTACGGAGATACTGGAGGTAACGGATTATCCGGATATTGATCAAAATGAATTTTCTTCCTACCAATTTGATTCTGGCCAAACTTTCAAATCTGTTCCTACAGATACGATCAAAGTTAAAATGGAAAGATCCTTACCCTTTTTAGGTAATGCTGCACGCAAGGCAGGTTATGAGCTACCCTTGCCATTTGGGGTAGATGTTTTTACCCATTTTCAAGAAGAGGTTCTTGGACTGGAGGAGGTGGTCGTTAACGGGATCGATCTTACAGATGGCTTACAAGCAGGAAATTCGAGTGCAAGTACAACGACTAACTTACTTGCCGTCAAAGGAGATGTCTGGGTGCTGCCATTTTTGAACTTCACCTTAATTGGTGGCTATATAACGGGTAAAACGGATGTTTCTTTGGTTCTTACGGATGACATGAAAGAGCTTCTGGGATTAGAATCTAATGAATTGAATTTCACAACAACTGTAACCGGCCCAATGATGGGTGCGGGCGTAATTCTCGCCGGAGGATATAAGAATTTGTTTGCCACCGTCAATGCCATGTATATATCTCAATATGTAAATGAAGCGAATGTAGATGTAAATGCGCTTGCAGTGACACCAATGCTCGGTTGGAGGTTCCCAAAAGTGATAAACGTGCTGGCCGGGGCACAATATCAGATTTATAACTCTAACATTGCTGGTAGCATTGCTTTAGAAGGAGAAAATTTAGATTATGAGGTGACCTTAAAGGCTAACGAGTGGAACTTTTTGGTGGGGCTTCAAAGAGATTTTTCCTCGCATTGGAATGGAAGTATTTTATTAGGAGGTCAACCAAGGCCACAAACAACCATCACATTGGGTTATCGATTTTAATTCATTCTTAATTTTACTCATCAATACCAAACTCTCTTGCATTCATCCTGGCAATGGGCAGGTATTTTTGTAAATCGCTAATTCTAGTATCATGAGATGGGTGAGTGCTTAAAAACTCTGGAGGAGCTTCTCCCTTAGAATCGGCCTTCATTCTTTTCCATACATCAATTGCTTCTTCAGGATCATATCCGGCCATGATCATAAAAACCATTCCGAGTTTATCGGCTTCCGTTTCATGAGTTCTGCTATAGGCTAACATTCCTACTTGTGAACTGATACCATAGATACTGTTCCAAAGAACCTGGGTTTCATAATTTTGACCAGAAGTTCCTAAAGCAACTGCCATACCACCAAGCTGTTGTCCATACGAGCTGGTCATTCTTTCTTGCCCGTGTTTTGCAAAGGCATGAGCTATTTCATGTCCCATGACGGCGGCGATGCCATTCTCGTTATCACAAACAGGCAGTATTCCCGTATAAAAGACCACTTTGCCTCCCGGTAAACACCAGGCATTCATTTGGTCGTCTTCAACCAGATTAAACTCCCATTGATAATTATTTGCTTCTTCGGTCATCCCGTTGGCTCTCATAAAACGATCTACCGACCTGGAAATTCTTCTGCCAATGTCCTTTATTTGCCTGGTTTGCTTTTCATTTGTTGACAGTTTATGCTCCTTTAGAAAGGTGTCATATTGAGCAAAACTTGCGGGAAGTATTTCTGAGTCGTCTACTATATTAACTCTTTTTCTCTCTGTGATCGGAACGGTGCTGCAGGCATTTAAAAGTATGAAGCCAATTAAAACAAGGATTCTTTTAGTCATAACAGTAGAGATTTAGACAAACAAAGTTAAGCATTAGTCGATGATTTTTGAATAAGGAGCTGAATTAAAATCAATTTAAAGCAATGTATATTTTACATAATGTAAAATATGTTTTACATTATGATAAATATTTCTTACATTTGAAATCTAAAATAGGATAATATGAAACTTAATTATTTATTTCCGCACTCGTATAAGCGTATTGGAATGGCTTTGATTCTTCCCTTATTGATCTTTGGAATCTATGTGGTTCAATTTGATATAGAGCCTGAATTTTTAGACCTTCAGGTTCCGGCAATATTCGTCGATGAATTAATGGGTGATCAGTTCATATTCGCGATGACTGAGAATAATATTCTGAATGAATTGATAGGGGTTACCCTTATTATATGTTCTTTAATGGCGGCATTCTCAAAGGAGAAGCAAGAGGATGAGTTCATCGAAAAGATCCGCCTTGATTCCCTGGTTTGGGCGACTTATGTCAATTATGCCGTATTACTGTTTTCCATATTGTTTGTATATGGAATTTCCTTCCTTTGGGTGATGATTGCCAATATGTTTACCATACTACTTTTCTTTATTATCAGATTCAACTGGCAGGTTAGAGCTTTAAACAAAACCTTGAGTTATGAAGAATAGCATAAAAGTAGCAAGGGCAAAAAAGAACATAACCCAGGCTGAATTGGCCGTTTTGGCAAAGGTGAGCCGGCAAACGATTAATGCCATGGAGTTGGGCAAGTACGTGCCTTCGACAGTTTTAGCCCTCAAACTGGCGCATATTTTTGAGACTGAAGTTGGTGAATTATTTCATCTTGAAAACGAGGACTGGGACTAAACATTTGAAGTGTTTTATAAGCTCCATTTTTGGGTTATTATATTTTTGATAAAATCTGTGTATGACCATCCTAATGAAGCAGCAGCGATGGCGCTTAAACTATTTTGATCTGTTCTGTCTTTGCGGATATTACCGGTCATATTTGGTTTTAAATTGAGATCAAATAAAAAATAATTGCCGTTTTTATCTGACCTGCAATCAATTCTAATCGGAGCTTTTATATTTAATATAGTGGCGGCATGTGCGCAATGCTTGATAACTTTTTGAATGGCGTCCTTGCTTTGCTCTGCTGGGGTCAATACTCTAGAATTATGAACTACTGGAACTTTGCCACTATAGGGAGCGATACCGTCTACATGGTTAAATCTTTTTATAACTGGCAAACACCAGGGATGCTCCATGAATTTCATAGTATTGTCGATCATATAATTTCCTGAAGGCATGACAGTAATGGTGATTTCCTCTTCAGATAAAAATGACTCAGCATATACGCTGTCGCCATACAGACCTGTGCTGAACATTTGGTTCAGACCAGATGTAAGAGATTCCAGGTCCTCAACAAGTTTGACACCCTGGCTCCCTCGACCTCTGATCGGTTTTAATACCAAAGGGAATGAAAATTCAAGGGGCTCCAGGAGCATGATGTCTTTATGAATCAGAATGGATTCTGGAATGGGAATTTCATATTGTTTTAGCAGCTGATTCGTGGTAAATTTATTATCAAATTGATCAACCATATCTGGTTCTTGACCTACAACTTCAAGGCCTTTATCTATAAAAAATTTGATGGGGTGGCTACTATAGAGGACGGTGTTAAGCCAAAGAATTTCGGCTCCCAGATCAAGCGCTTCTTCAATTCCCTGTTCATTGTCTGGAAATACCCAATCTAAATCGAACCCTTCCCTTGCATTTTTCGAAGGGCGAATCACTGAATAGTCGTTTTTTAGGGCAAAGGCAAGGTCGGCGCCACTATCGGCATAGCCACCTTTTTTCATCGGCTTGATAATACCGTCCACTGACGGTGCCGGAATTGCTTGATAAAGAATGGCTATTTTTTTCAATGATTATTTCTTATTTTCTCCAGGATGATAGGTTTGAACCGCCTTTTTAAGGACATCTTCTTTATAGAAAGCAACTGTTTTAAAATCTGCATTGGCGTAGCGTTCGACCTGGTCATCAAAATGCTTAGACTGGGGGTCACCACTTTGACCCCCTGCCAGTAAACTCTTGGCTTTTACCTTGTTTCCAAATTCAACAACCGCCACAAAACTATTGCCCCCAACTCCGTAAACTCGCTTGGTATTTTCTCCCTTCCTGGTCCCAAAAGAAGCGAGAGCTCCCCAATAGCCACTTGCCATTCCTACTGCTGTACTTGGCAGGCTATCATTAAATTTTTGAACAATATCTCCGTTTATTCGTTGATATCTATTGTATTCACCCCAGGAGGTTTTCCAGGAGCCGAAATCAGATTCAAGACTTGTGATAGCTTTAGAGAAAATCGCCAGGCGTTCATCATAAGACGATTCTTTTGCCATATAGTCTACCATATTGATAAACCCTTTTCTTTTTTTATGAACATTTTTGGTTCTTATATAGGTGTTTACATAATATTGAGCTATGGTCATTGGAATAGAATTAACGCTAACTCTAAAGTCCCATTCTTTTAAGGCATTTAATGCGCTTCTTTCATTTTGTGTTAATCCTTTTGAAGCATCTCCGGCTTCCAGCAGACCTGTCACCAAAACCTCAGCTCCTGGCAAATAGGGGTCATAAGCCAGGTCAATTAGCTTGTCCAATGTAAGATCTGTTGCTTTACCTAAAAGGTCAGTTGCATGAATCCCACGGTAATTTTCAGGAAAAGAGCTCATGTACTTGGGATAGTTTTCAGGTTTCGGACTATGGATTCCGGCGGCGCTGAAAGGAGTGGAATTGCAGTTTTGAATCCATCCATTTTCCGGGTTCACGATAAGTATGTTTTCATCCACTTCATGAAGTCCATTCCAGTCAGTCTCTGGCTTGCTGCCATCCACAGGATTGGTGTAATCAATGTTTATATTTCTTTTTGGGATAAAATTTCCATGATAGTAGGCAATGTTTCCTTCTACATCTGCAAATACCGTATTGTTTGATGAATTCGTTCTCAAATTCATCATTTCCTTGAAACCTACATGATTATTTTGCTTGGTGCGTATAAACGATTGTTGTAAGGCTGTTATGGGATTCCACATCAGGGCAGTAGCCACCCATTTATCTTCGTTGGTATGCGTAATTGGTCCGTGATGTGATCTAAAAGCGATAAAATCTCTTTCCTTTAAGCCATTCTCAGAAAGATATTTAAGTGTAAGTGGCAGGGCTTTCAGTTCTCGTTTTTCATCTCCATACACATATTTGACACCTTCTTCAGTATGGATGATGGTTTCTTCAAATTCATCAACGATATCTGTACCGGTAGAAGTATGCATCCAGCCAGTAGACTCATTAAATCCTTGGTATATAAAAAACTGCCCCCAGGTTACCGCTCCATAAGCATTGAGGCCTTCTTCACTTACTACGTGTACTTCACCTCGAAAAAAGAAAGAGGTATGTGGATTGATCAAAAGCATGGCATTTTTGGAGGCAGTGTGTTGTCCAGAAATGGCTATGCCATTTGACCCTGGAAGATCTCCATATGTAAGACCCAGTTTACCGTCGTAAATACTGGCTACTCCCTTCTCGCTTGATTGATCATAAAATTTCTGGATTTTCTCTGTTGAAACTCTTTCAATATCCCCCCCAATAGATCCTTCGCTAAAGTAAAAAGGCATCCAAGGCTCAAAATGATCTAAAAGTTTGGGTTCGACATCAGGATGTGTAGCTAAATAATAGTTGATGCCATCTGCAAAGGCCTGACATAATTTTTGTAACCATTCCGGGCTTTGTTCAAAATTTTCAATCGCTTCTTCCTGGGTCATGTATAAATTTGCCCTTAGATCACTGTAGATGGCCTTTTCACCTTCAATTTCAGCGAGTCTCCCTGTAGCCCAGATGTAGTTTTGTTCAACCCTGTTAAAATCATCCTCACATTGGGCATATAATAATCCGAATACGGCATCCGCATCTGATTTTCCATAAATATGAGGCACTCCAAAGTCATCCCTTATGATTTGCACATTTTTTGCCTGTTCCCTCCAGCGCTGAAGGTCTTTCTTATATAAGGTTTCCTGTTCGGCCGGAGCACAGCTGAACATGATAAAAACAAAAAGGATGAACAAATTCTTCATAAAAGTAGTTGTTTAATTGAGTTGATAAAACAAAGATAATTTTTTTACACTTCTTGAATGAGGCTGTTTTTTTGATTGCTTAAATGGCGAAACAGGGCTTTAATCAAGAATCTGTTGAGATAATTCATTATTTTTATAGAAAACAATTGATTATTGGATTGCCTTATGACAGAAAAGAAAATTATTGAAAAAGCAGTTTTTAGTGTAAAGATTAAAACATATATTTTATTGGTTGTAAGCTTCTTTTTATTGATCTCTATTATTGGGATACCTTTGTTGGTGATCTGGCTTTTAGGATTTGGACAATACTATAGCGGTAAATATTATGATCATCTTACATGCCAACTTACTGAACATCATTTGGTCTTTAGCAAGGGGGCATTTTTTAAAGTTGAGAAAACAATTCCCCTGGAAAACATTCAGGACCTTACCTTTCTTCAAAACCCCGTTTTAAATTTATTAGATCTTCGAATTCTGAAAATTGAAACAGCAGGAAGTAGTAATCCCCATGGGAGCGATATGAAATTAATTGGTATTAATGAGGCTGAAAGATTTAAGCAAAAAGTCTTAGAGCAAAGAGAAATTCTTGTAAGAAAACCCAAAACTGAGGAAAAGTCAGAAGTCAAGAATGAGTCTTTAGAGGTGCTGCTGGAAATACGTGATTTACTAAAAGACATGAAGAATAAAGAATAAAACTTTCTGAATGAAAATACTTCTTACAGGTGCCACAGGATACATAGGAAAGAGATTGCTACCTGTTTTGGTAGACAAGGGACATCAGGTCGTATGTTGTGTTCGGGATTTGAACAGGTTTAATCCTCCAGAATCTTTAAAATCAAAAATCGATGTCATAGAACTTGACTTACTGGATACATCCACAATGGCCAATATTCCAAAAGATATCGATGGAGCATATTATCTAGTCCATTCCATGTCATCTTCTAAAGACTATGAAAAACTTGAACACGATTCGGCCTTAAATTTTAAAGAGGCCATGAATGCTACAGCGGTGAAACATGTGGTTTATTTGAGTGGTATCATAAATGCAGAAGGTTTGTCAAAGCACTTGTCGTCAAGAAAGAATGTGGAAGAAGAATTGTCGAGAGGTAGGTACAAATTGACTACGTTGAGAGCAGGGATCATCATAGGCTCAGGAAGTGCCTCCTTTGAAATAATAAGAGACCTTGTTGAAAAACTACCCCTAATGATCACACCCAAATGGTTGCAAACAAGGTGTCAGCCCATTGGCGTGACAGATGTGATCAGATTTTTGGTAAAATCCTTATTCAATGAAAAAGGTTTTGATAAGGATTTCGATATTGGAGGTCCTGATATTTTGACTTATAAAGAAATGTTGCTTGAATTCGCAGCTGTTCGAAACCTGAAAAGAAGTATTTTTATAGTTCCTGTAATGACTCCAAGATTGTCTTCTTATTGGTTGTATTTTGTGACCTCAACCTCTTATAATCTAGCAATTGCTTTGGTAAACAGCATGAAAGTTGAGGTGATTTGCAGGAATAATGATTGGGCTAAAATTTTGGGAATCGAACCCATTAGCTATCGAGCAGCTCTAGAAAAAGCATTTAACAAAATTGAAAGTAATGAGATCATTTCAAGTTGGAAAGATGCGATGAGCAGTGGAACCATGGAAATGGAAATTTCGGATTTTATTAATGTTCCATCCTTTGGATGCTTTAAAGATCAAAGAGAAATGAAATTTGACAGTTTTGAAAACACCGTCGACAGGATTTGGAGAATTGGCGGTAAAAATGGCTGGTACTATGGAAATTGGTTATGGGAGATACGAGGCTTTCTCGATAATATGGTTGGTGGAGTAGGATTGAGAAGAGGTAGAACCAGCGAGGTTGAATTACATTCAGGTGACGCCGTTGATTTTTGGAGAGTGCTCTATGCCAATAAAAAGGAAGGTCGCTTATTATTGTTTGCTGAAATGAAATTGCCTGGCGAGGCCTGGTTAGAATTTAGAGTTAAAGATGAAGTAGTGGTCCAGACAGCCACTTTTAGACCTGTTGGTCTGCCGGGACGATTGTATTGGTACGCTGTTTATCCATTTCACGGCTTTATATTTAATGGGATGTTAAAGAGGATTGCCTCACCGAAAAACAAAAACTGATAGAATTACAGATGAGAAAGGCATTATTTTGGTTTAGAAGGGATCTTAGATTAGATGATAATACTGGCTTGCTTAGAGCATTAGATGAAAATGACAGTGTTTTGCCAATATTTATCTTTGATGAGCAGATTGTCAATGAATTACCTGCCAATGATCCTCGGATCTCATTTATATATGAGCAACTTTTTAACATACATCAGACATTGTCATCGCATGGCAGTAGTCTAAATATATTGAAAGGGAAACCCTTGGATGTCTGGAAAGAATTGCTTGGCAAAGAAAATTTTCAAGCCGTTTATCTCAATAGAGATTATGAGCCTTATGCCAAAGAAAGAGACAGTGCTGTTGAGGCTTTGGTAAAAAAACAATCTATTGATTTTAGGCATTTTAAGGATCAGGTAATTTATGAAGGTGGTGAAATATTGAAAGATAATGGACAGCCTTATCATGTATTTACGCCGTATAAAAATAAGTGGTTGAGAAACTTTTCACATACGTTTCGTTATAAACGGCTGGATTTTTCAAAATTCGAAAAAGTTTCATTAGAATTTCCAAGTATGAGTTCTTTGGGCTTTCAAAAAAGTGAGATAATCGTTAAACCTTTTGAGCCCGAGGCAATAGTAGAATATGAGAATGAGCGAGATTTTCCGGCTAAAAATGGCGGTTCTAACCTTGGACCTCATTTAAGATTTGGAACCTTAAGTATTCGGAGATTGACCGAGCAAATTGCCCCCAAAAGTGAAATCCTGTTGAGTGAATTGATTTGGAGAGAATTTTTTATGCAAATTCTTCATCATTATCCACAAGTGGTTTTTGAAAATTTCAAATCAAAATACAACGGTATTGTTTGGAGAAATGACAAGAAAGAATTTGAAAAATGGAAGTGTGGACTCACCGGTTTTCCTATGGTGGACGCCGGCATGCGAGAATTGAATAGTACGGGTGTGATGCATAACCGAGTCAGAATGATCACAGCGGGATTTTTGTGTAAGCATTTACTGATTGACTGGAGGTGGGGAGAGGCTTATTTTGCCACCAAACTCCTCGATTACGAACTCTCTTCAAACAACGGTAATTGGCAATGGGCAGCTGGAACGGGCTGTGATGCAGCTCCTTATTTTAGGATATTTAACCCCTATGAACAGGCCAAAAAATTTGACAGTGATCAAAAGTATGTTCGAAAATGGATACCCGAATATGGTACTTCTACCTACCCTGACCCTATGGTTGATCATAAGCTTGCCAGAAATAGGGCCTTAGAAGTATATAAGGCAGGTATTGAAAACTAGCATATAAATAAAACCAACTATGATTGCTTTAATAAGAACCGATTCGAGCAACGAAGACTTTGTAAAACTAGTAGCCTCATTAGATGCCGAATTAGCGATAATGGATGGTGATGATCATGCATTTTACGACCAGTTTAATTCGATTGTTGACTTGAAATATGTCGTAGTAGCTTATAAAAATAAAGAACCTATTGCTTGTGGAGCAATTAAAGAAATAGCTACAGATGCCATGGAGGTAAAAAGAATGTATGTCAAGTTGCAGGAGAGAGCTAAAGGAGTCGCAGGGAAAATTCTTTTAGAATTAGAAAAATGGACGGTAGAATTGGGTTATTCCAAATGCCGCTTGGAAACAGGTAAAAAACAGCCAGAGGCAATAAAGCTTTATGAGAAAAAAGGATATAAAAGAATCATAAATTATGGACAATATTTTGGTGTTGAAAATAGTGTGTGTTTTGAAAAGATATTGATCTGAAAAAGAATATTAGACATGCGATGTCGCATGAATATTCTTGATTTCGTTTTAGATTTGAACCTTAAGGATAATTTAAAATGAAGATGATGAAACATATATTTATGACCTTGATTGGGATGACTTTTGTGATGGGCTTGTTTTTTACATTTCAAGCCTTGATTGCTAGTCATGCACCAGAACTGGTACTATTGACTTCTGCAGTCAAGGGATTTGTGGCACTTATTTTATTGATGGGGGTAGTGATAATCTCTAAATCGACTTTTGAATTAGTGCAGATTTGCATGATTAAACAATAAATCAGATGTGATTTTAGAGGGTCAAATAGCTCATTTTCAATTCCTTTTGTTTAAAACAATTAATAAGTAAAGCGGGCTGCAAATTTTATTATTCCGTATAAATTTTTATTTTTGACCGGTTTGGTGAAATTAATCTTGACGCAATGAAAGAAAAAATTAGTATACTTTTTCTTATGTTTTTGTGGGTTACAATGTTGGAAGCTCAGGAAAAAGTACATATATCGGAGATAGAAGAAAGGAATGTTCATGGAAAAACACTGATTTATGCAAATGATGTGCAATACGACGGAGTTGTCTATGAAAACTACATACATCCTAAACTAAAGTATACAGTCAAAGCCGGAATCAAAGACGGACCCTACGAACTGTACTACGAAAACAGACAATTAAAGCGAAAAACCACCTTTAAGGACGATAAATATGACGGCCTGTACGAGGAATACTACGAAAATGGTCAATTGGCGATAAGAACTAGTTTTAAAGAAGGGAAATATCATGGTCCCCTGGTTATGTATTATAAGAATGGTCAGAAGGAAGCAGAAGGCAATCATTTGTATGGCAATTTTGATGGAGAACAGAAGAAATACTACGAAAATGGGAATACAAAATCCATCATTAATTATACGAACGGATTGAAGCAGGGTATAAGCATTAAGTATTATGAAAATGGTGACTTAAAAGAAAGTGCCACCTATTCAAATGATTTGCTTACAGGTACCTATGAGAACTACTATGAAGATTTGGCCTTGTATGTAAAAACGACCTATGAGAATGGTGAAAAGGAAGGTGAATTTCACATGTATCATGAAAATGGTCAATTAAAACGGGAGGGTTTTTATTCTAAAGGAAAAGAAAATGGTGCGTTTCAAATTTTTCACGAAAACGGAAAATTAAAGAGAAAAGGATTTTTTAAAGATGGTCGATTAAGCGGGGAATATGAAAGTTATGATGAGGCCGGTCGCCTAGTGAATAAAACAACCTATAAAAACGGCCAGGAAATAAGTTCCTTGTAAGTGAATTTCTTTATTTAGAATGAATCTGTAATACTCATTTAACTAGTGATCTAGCTAGAAAATTTCTTTTTTTTTCGTAACTTTCTATATTGAATTTTTGAAAAACGACGCTCATGATAGAAAGTGATGAAGTTTTTTATAAAATTTGTTTTGACTCACTCTTAGAAGGAATCTGTATAACAAATCAAGAGGGCAGGATTGTCATGATCAATACTGCCTTAGAAGAGATTTTTGGATATAAAACTCCGGAATTGATTGATCAGAAAATTGACTTTCTCATTCCTGAAGAGCTTCGGGAAACGCATCTCCAACATTTTAATAATTATCTGGCCAGTCCTAAAAAGTATAAAAAGGGCAAAGGAAGGGAATTCAAAGGACTGCATAAAAACGGTTCAGTTCTCGATTTAGAAATTGGATTAAATTACTTCGAACATGAAGGGCTGTTATATGCGAAGGCTTTAATATCTGAAATCAGTACGAGAAAAAAGAAGGAGCAACGGATCAAAGATAAAAATAAGATCCTCGAAAAAGAAGTGCAGCAAAGAACAGGACAATTGAGAGAGGCAATTGTCGAACTTGAAAATTCTAACTTACAACTAAAGGAAGAAATTAAAGAAAGAATTTATGCAGAACAAAATGCAAAATCAGCCTTTGAAAAAGAGAAAGAATTAAATGTCATGCAAACCAAATTCATGGCTTTGGCTTCTCATGAATTTAAGACACCCCTTAGCGGGATACTTACGTCTGCAGGTTTGATAGAAAAATACAATGAAATTGGTTTAAGGCAGAAAATACGTTCTCATGCCCGAACCATTAAAAGCTTGGTGAACCAATTAAATAGTATTTTGGATGATTTTCTGTTTCTCGAAAAAACGGAAAGCGATTCCTATTCTTTTCAAATATCAACATTTAAGATTTGTAATTTGGTCAACAAGCTCATAGAAGACGCCAGTGTCATTCTTAAGGAAGGCCAAACAATACAATTAACACCTTGTACAAAGGCCATTGAAGTTTCTCATGATATAAAAGTGATCGATATCGTAATTCGAAACATTTTATACAATGCGATCAAATATTCGGATAAGAATTCTACCATTCGAATTCGCGTTCAAGGGAATCGTTATTTAAAAATTGAAATTGAGGATGAGGGTATAGGGATACCGAAAAATGCACAGGAATTTGTTTTTGACAGATTTTATCGGTCTAAAAATGCGCTGCACATAAAAGGAACGGGAATAGGTTTAAATATTGTTAAAAAACATATGGAAAAGTTGAATGGTCAGGTAAGTATCGATAGCATTGAACATAAAGGAACAACGGTAACTATTCGATTACCGTTTAAGCATGATATTCAACAGAATAGCGAATGAGGGTTTTGTTTTTTTAAAGAGGAGAAAGCATGAAAAAAAAGGTTTTAATTATTGAAGATGATAATATTGTAAGAGAAAATACGGCTGAAATTCTGCAATTGGCAAATTATGAAGTCATCACTGCAGAAAACGGAAAGATTGGAATAGAGAAGGCAAAGTTCTTTCAACCTGATTTGGTCATTTGTGATATTCTTATGCCAGATCTTGATGGTTATGGTGTTCTGCAGATTATGATGAGAAGTCGTACACTTCAGAAGATTCCTTTGATATTTATGTCTGCTAAAACGAAACATGATGATATTAGAAGAGGTATGGACCTCGGCGCAAGTGATTATATAACGAAGCCATTCGAAGAATCTGAATTGTTGAGTGCAGTGGCCTCTCGATTAAAGAGAAGGGATATCATGATGTCAAAAAGCATCAATGAAGACAAGCAAATGAAAAAATGGAGGATAGATGAGATCGAAAAGGCATTTCGCCATAAAGGATGCCTGGAGTATAAATCAGGATCAACGATCTATTGCGAAGGAAATATAAGTAATCATGTTTTTTATTTGTTAAAAGGTAAAATAAAGACGTATAAAATGAATCAAGACGGTAAGGAGTTAATTACCGAAATATTTTCAGACAATAGTTTTTTTGGGTTTACCTCCTTACTGGAAAACAAACCATATCTTGAAAATGCTGAGGCAATTAAAGATAGCACTTTGATAAGAATAAGAAAGCAGGAGTTGCTGGAATTAATAAAAACGAACCCCAAACTTGGCTTGAATTTCATTGACCTTTTAGCATCGGACCTTGAGAATGTAAAAGATCATTTAATGCATTTGGCCTATGATTCTGTTCGATGCAGAACCGCAGATGCTATTTTGCACTTGCAAGGTAAAAAAAGTCATGAGAGTTCCCTTGATATAAGTAGATCTGACCTGGCAAGTTTTTTAGGAATCGCCAAAGAAACTCTCACCAGAACCCTTACTGATTTTAAAGATGAAAAGTTGATTCAAACATTTAAAAACGAAATTAAAATTCTCGATAAAAAGGGCTTGGAAAGACTATGTTGATTACAATCAACGCTTGAATTGATACTGGTCAATGCAAATCTAGTGGCGGTTTTTTAGTTTATTGGAATTAAAATTTTGATCATGAAGAAGATTCTATTACCAACTGATTTTTCAAATAATTCTATCAATGCAATCAACTATGCTACAAAGATATTTTCAGATGTGCCATGTACTTTTTACGTGTTGAATGTGTTTCGAATTCCTCATCTGACCAATGAAGAACTTTTAGATCAAAGTATTTCAAATTTGGCTAAGGTCGAGGATGAATTGTACATGGCGTCAAAACAAGAATTGGATAGCCTTCTGAACAAAATTCCTCATAATGACAAACATGTATTTGAAACCTTAAGCGACTATAATCTACTTAGTTTTGCCGTTAAGGAAGTAATTGATAAAAAAGATATTGAGCTGATTGTCATGGGGACCAAAGGAGCCACAGGTGCAAAAGAAATATTTTTAGGAAGCAACGCAAGTGATATCATAATGAAAACTACTTGTGATGTAATTGCTGTTCCTGAACACAGTGCATTTAGTCCACCGAGGGAGATTGTATTTCCATCAGATTTTCAAATTAATTATGACAAGAAAGACCTTGCCCCTTTGTTGAATTTTGCAGAAATGCATGGTTCCAAGCTGAGAATCATACATTTCACAGATAAGGATGATTTAAACGAACTTCAGCATCAAAATAAGCTGATACTGGATTCGTTCCTGACCCATATAGATCATAGTTATCATTTCTTATCCATTGATGATTTTGAGGAAGGAATTAACTGTTTTATCCAAAGCAGGGGCACAATTGATATGATTGCCATTATAGCAAGACACTATAATTTTTTTGAAAGACTTTTTTTTAAACCTAAAGTGAAAGTTTTAAGTTTTCATTCAAAAGTTCCTCTTTTTGTTATTCACCAATTATCTGATTGATTATGATTGACTCGGTATTTCTTGCTAAATTTTGGGGATGGTTTTTTGTGTTGTTTTTTGCTCTTTTAATTTTTTACCCTAAAAGAATAAAGCAAATGTTTTCCTTTGTCAAAAATGAACCATTCATGCTAATTTTATCCATTCTTGGTATTTTGATAGGGTTGTTAAACATTCTTTTACACAACATTTGGGTCAAAGACTGGAGGATTCTAATTACTCTTTTTGGCTGGTTTAGTTTGATAAAAGGTATTAGTCAGTTTGCTTTTCCTGGATTTGCGAATAATTGGATTCGAAACATTGATTTCAAATGGTTCCAGTTTTTTCTATTTATAATGTTCTTAATCGGCTTGCTTCTATTAAATCAGGCCTATCAATGGGTTTTGTATTAGAAGGGATGACTTATTGATTAGAATCAATATACAGATTGATCCAGATCATTGTTTTGCTTTCTTTTATAGAATAAGTTTGGGGTATTGAATGGAAGAAATTTTATTCAGCCATTTAAAGAATCAAATTCTATGAAACATTAAGAAAGGCATCTCAAGGTAAAAACTTGAGGAGTCTTCAGAATCAGAGATAGGTTTTATAGCTTGTAAGATACCAGAATCAGAGTATGATCTGAGTTGAAATTAGCGAAAGGTATTGTGAATTTATAAAAGGTATTTTTGATTTGAGAGGGAACAGGAAATTAAATCTTCCTGTTCCTTTTTTTGTGCCTGTTTCGAGATTCAGGGCTATCATACAACTTGAAATTCGCTGAGATTTTGATTTTATGAACGTTGATTGACAGCCATCACTCTTTCCCTTGAGCCCTATCATTGCCAGTAATCTGTATCAGACCTAATTTAGTGCCTAGAAATGAGTAACAGTATTAATTAAAACCAGCACATTATGAAAAAATTATTGTTAGTATTATTAGCGATTGGATTAAGCACCCAATTTTATGCTCAGGTTGTTAATGATGGCATGTTACCAGAAGTAGAGGTTCGTGCCACAAATTATAAATACCTGAACAGCGTAGATAATTCAGAAGCCGCTGTTCCTGTCAAATTATTGGAGGATATGGTGGCCAAATTTGACGTGAAAAGCTCTGAATTTTATGAAGATGGAAGTGATTTTTATAAAGTATATTTTTATATACCTGATGGAACCATTGTTGCCGCATATGATAGAGATGGAAAGATTTTGTATACGGTAGAAAAATTTAAAAATGTTGCCTTACCTCCAAATGTAGCCTCATCAGTGGCAGACAGATTCCCCGGATGGAAAATGGCCAAGGATGTTTATAAAGTAAATTATGATGCTAAAATAGGTACTAAGAAGCAATACAAGATTGTATTGGAGAATGGTAAAAAAAGAATCAGAGTCAAAGTTGATGATGAAGGGTTATTTCTTTAAGGAGAAAATTAGCTGTTAGAAAGGAGTTGCTCATACAGGGCAACTCCTTTTGATTAAAATCAATGATTAAATTGATATACATCATTGATTGGAAAAGTATAGGAAAGTAGTTTTGAACTATTATTAATTTAAATGCTTTGTCATGACACTCGTAAAATTTAAAAAAACCAGATTACCATGGTACGACACCATGTTTAACGACCTATTGGGGGCTGACAGACTTTTAACAAATGATTTTTTAACTGAAAATAAATGGATACCAGCCATGAATATCAAAGAAACGGATGATGTCTTTGAAATTGAAATGGCCGTTCCAGGATTTACCAAAAAAGACTTTGAAATTTTGATTGAAAATGGTTTGTTAAAAATCTCAGCTGAGAAAGAAGAGGAAATGGAAGAAGAGTTAGAAAACTATACTCGAAGAGAGTTTAATTACAATTCTTTCTTAAGATCGTTCACGTTACCAGATAATGTGAATGAGGATGAAATGATTGATGCAACTTATGATCGCGGTATCTTGAAATTAGTTTTGAATAAAATTCATCGTGATGATATTATTCCAAAACGTGTTATTGAAGTGCATTAAACATAGAAATAGGGAGCTATGGCTCCCTGTTTTTTGAACTAACATTTAAAGCTGAAGAAGATGAAAAAAGAAATTAAAACGATTTATGAACTTCATGAGCTTTCACTTACTTATATGAGTGATTTAGAATTCATGCGTGATGAACAATCTTTTTTAGAACACTTATTGAGTTCTCATTTTCTCGAGTTAAGTGCAGAAGAATTATATGAAACAACAAGAAAGCTCATTAGGAAATTGAAAGAAGTGGAAAAATTGGGTACAGACCTTATTGATGAACTTACGGTCTTTAATAAACAAGTAGCTGCTACAATCATCAATAAGGATGATCAACCAGCTACGGAAAGTATGCAAAAGCTACAGGTTTTTGAAAATGACTTTAGCAATTACGTGTTAAAGTTTAAATACGTGAAAAAGAAAATTTTTGCACTCATCAAGGAAATAATGAAGAGTCATAAACAAAAGTTATTGTTAGAATAATATATTTAAATCTTTCTCCCCCTCATTATGAAATGAATAGGTTGTCTTTTTAAAACAGCCTATTCATTTCTTTTTAAGACAAATATGTTTGATTCAAGTGGGGTCAAATTGATGCCAACAGTCCCACTACCTTCTGTAATATGTAACATATGCTTAGCAGATCCATTTAGTTGATCATCGAGTTCATAGGCTCCATTTTTTAAGGCCCAGGTCGCTACTAAATCTTCTGGTATCATCAAATCGAGTTCGTAGCTTTTGTACGCATCAAAATTGGAAACAACAATAACTATTTCATCATCTGACCACCGCACAAAAGAAAAAATTCTATGGTCATATTCAGGGTTACGATCTTTATTGAAATAATGAATTTCTCGATAGTCTCCCATTAAGGCAGAACTTTGAAGAGAAAAATTTAGTAGATTCTTGTAAAACTGACGCAAGTCTTTTTCTTCCTCAGAAAGCTGGCCTCCATCGAATTTCTGATGATTTGTCCATCGTTGCAAATGAGGAACTCCGATATAATCAAAAATGGAAGTTCTGGTGGGAGAACCAAAACCAGCACTTTCAGCGCCTGGTTCGCCTAATTCCTGAGCAAAATAGACCAGTGTTGGAGACGTACTGATCGTTGTACTGACTACCATCGCTGGTTTGCCTTTTTCGGCCGAACCGGCAAAATCAGGACTTGCAATTCTTTGCTCATCATGATTTTCTAAAAAGTGAAGCATATGATGCTCTATATCCATGATTTCTTCCTGAACTTTAGGAATATGATCTGTCCAGCCATGACCCTGAACGATATGTTTTATACTATCATAGAAACCAACCTTATCATAGAGGTAGTCCATTTTTCCCAATTGAATATAATCACGATATAGTCCAGGATTATAAACTTCAGCTAATAATAAGGCTTCTGGATATTGTGCCTTGATAGAAGCATTTAAATAACTCCAAAACTCAACGGGTACCATTTCCGCCATATCATAACGCAGCCCATCAACTCCTTTCGATAACCAAAACAAGGCAATATCTCTAAATTTTATCCAAGAATCTGGCACTGATTTATCTTTCCAGAATTCAAAATGAACCTGGTGGCCCTGTGTCCTAAAATCATGTGGGAGCAAATCAAAATCCTTTGTTCCGTCAGGTCTTACACCATAATTTATCTTTACAGTTTCATACCAATCATTTTGGTCTGGCTGTGCCAAACGAGATCCGTTACCTGTCCATTTTGCTGGAGTTTCTTCAAATGATCCATCAACCATTGGGTGGTTTTCACCACCTAAGGGTTGGTAACCATGCTGCCAGTTAGGAACTTTAAAAGATTCACCCATGACATAATAGAAATTATTGTCTTTTTTATATTCAACAGAGGTGTCATCATTGGCTCCAAAATCGACGACTCCTTCAGGGTTATTCATTCCTTCATATTTGCGGGCAATGTGATTCGGAACAATGTCAATGATGACTTTCATATTTTGGTCATGCGTTCTTTTGACCAGGGCCAAAAACTCTTCCATCCTTTGGGCAGGATCTTCAGCCATATCGGGATCTACACTGTAATAATCTTTCACTGCATAGGGAGAACCGGCCCGACCTTTTACCACATCCGGATCATCGTTTGAAATCCCGTATTGTGTATAGTCTGTCACCATAGCATGGTGTAAAATTCCAGTATACCAAATATGACTTACTCCCAATTGGCGAATTTCGGCCAAGGCCTCATTTGTAATGTCATTAAATTTCCCAACACCATTTTCCTCTATGGTACCCCAAGGCTTATTGTTGGTATTGTCATTTCCAAACAGGCGTGTAAAAACCTGATAAATTACTTTTTTCTGATTTTTTTCAGTCATTACTGGGGGTTTTTGATCATGTTTATTTTTGCAGCTGAACGACAGGCCGAATATAATCAATATGAAAAGTAAAAATCGATTTTTCATGGTATTATTAATTCTTTGATTCGAGTAAAATGATTGAATGAGGTGTATCTATAGTTACCATTCCATCTTTAACAATTGCAGAGGTATTTGAATAAGCATCATGTACTTTAGACCCGTTTTCAAATACATTGTCAATGTTAATCGTTTTCGCTCCTGGTTCTAAGCCAAGACCAATCACAACAGCATCACTGAATGAATTACGTGAAAACTCTCTTTTAAAGACATATGGTGAGGCAGTCAACTGCTGATGCTGACCCGCTCCAACTGACGGATGATCTCTTCTAAAAACACCTAATTTTTGCCAGTGAGCGAGAAGTTCTTTGGTTTGAGAGTCAGATTCAATAGCTTCCCAATTCATAAAAGATCGTAAAGTGGCATCTCCCTGGGTACCCTCAATGATCAAATTTCTTGCTGTTTCATCACCATAATAGACCTGAGCAGTACCGGGACTTAACAATAATTTAGTGGCAGTTTCAAAAGGTTTTTTTCTTTCCTTGTCAAATGGACTGCCATCATCATGTGAGGTCAGGTAATTTAAAACCTGAAAACCATTAGCTTCGTTGTTCAGCGTATCACTGTATACAGAAAAAATCTCTTCATAATTTCCAGTAGCGCTTTTCTTGAATTCAAAATTGATCATGCTGTCAAATCCATGATCGTAATAATTAACTTTTACATCTCCAAAATCGAAGCTTTTTCCTGAGGAGATGATATCATAATCATAAACCTCACCTACCATATAAAAATCAGTATCATCCAACACCAATGCGGCATTATCTTTTTTCCATTGTTCAAAAGCAAGGTTGCATTCAGTTTTGAATTCGAGCCATACTTCTTCTTCAATATGTCGTACGGTATCTGCTCTAAAGCCGTCAATTCCATAATCTCTGACAAAATCTGACAACCATTTGATAATGTAAAATCTTGGTGCTCGAGGGTATCCGGTCCTTTCAAAAAAAGCATCGAGTTCTTTCATCTCCTGTTCATACCTGCCTTCTTGCTTCCATTTTTCAACAAGCCCTTCTGGCAACTCTACTACTTCATTAGATTCAGTCAGAATATCAGGCAGGTTTTCAACTAAGGTACAATGAACGGCTGTTTCGTACGAATAATACTCACATTTTGGGCTTGTCCTTACCCAATTCTCTGGCCAAACAGGGTCTTGCCCGGTAACAGGTCCCGTATGGTTAATTACGGCATCCATCACGATTCGAATATCATGCTCATGAGCGGTTTTTACCAGAGTTTCCAAATCTTCAAGAGTTCCAAAATTAGGGTCCAGGGCTGTCCAGTCTTTGGCCCAGTAACCGTGAAATCCATAGGTAAATCCTGTGCCTTCATCTGTTCCGCCATGAATTTGTTCGACTACCGGAGTAAACCAAATGGCGTTAATTCCCAGCCTGGTAAAATATCCGGATTTTATTTTTTCAGTAATACCTTTGATGTCTCCGCCTTGAAAACCTCTCATTGGTGCAGTTTCCAGGGTTCTGTCAAAATTGACATCATTACTTTTATCGGCATTGTTAAATCTATCGGTCAACAGGAAGTAGATACTGGCATTTTCCCAGTAAAAGGGAATTTCAAATGAAGCGGTCTCTGCAGTGGCCACATCTTTTTTTGATTCGTTACAGGCTCCTAAAAACATGAGGAAGCTAAGGCAGGTAATAAGAATATTTTTTGTCATTTTCATTAATTTTAGGTGATCTTATTTTTGATGATTTGTATCAAACAGCCAGGTTACGGCAGTTGCGAATTGCTCTCTCCATAATTTTTCATTATGTTTTCCGCCATTGACAATCTTAGCGTTGATATTTTCTTCGGGAAAGCCGGATGTTATAATTTGGGAAACCATTTTCTGCATTAGCTCAGTCATTTCTGGTGATTCTGAATCGCCAGCCATATAATATATTTTTGAATCTAGAATTGGGCTGTTTTCTTCTGTAAAACCAAAACTTTGTGGAGCTAATTCAAAGGAGGGAGAAAAAACACCGGCCAATCCAAAAGTGTCAGGATATTTAAAAGCAGCATAATGGGAGATAAGCCCTCCGAGAGAACTGCCCATGATACCCGTATGTTGCATCCCTTTGAGAGAACGATAGTTCTTATCTACATAGGGTTTTAAAGTCTCAGTTATAAATTGAATATAGGCATCTCCCTTTGGAGATGTTTCATAGTTTTTAAGTTTCCAGGGACTGTATTCATTGATTCTGTCGGCGCCGGCATTTTCAATTCCTATAACAATGATTTTCAGGTCTTCTTCTTTAAAAAGGGTATCGAGAGTTTCATCAACTTCCCATTCTCCGCTGTAGGAGGTTTCTGCGTTAAACAAGTTTTGACCATCCTGCAAATATAGAACAGGATATCTATCAGTTGATTGCTCATAATCTTCAGGAAGGTATACCCAGATCCTTCTTGTTTTCTGCAATTGCGGTATGGCAAAGTTTTCAGATAGGAGCCGTACATTTTTTGAAGCTGTAGCTATAGATTTGATCTGATCTTTCCAATTTTCAACGGTGAAATGGAACTCCGTTTGATTCTTTGAAAAATCAACACTTCGGTTTGCAATTTTCTTCCCGTCCCTGGCTACTTCTTCCTGATCCCAGCTACCTTTAGTAAACTTAAAGGATAGGGACTTCAAAGTATCAGGAAGTAAAATGCTGTATTGACCTTCTGAAAAACGCAACTTATAGTTGTTCTGACCACCTGACCAGCCTTCAAAATCACCAGTCATAAAAATACTGGCCCCTTCTGGTGTATTCTTCGGAATAGCGTCTATTACGATTCGATGCTGCGCGATCAAAGCAAATGAGCACAGGCAAAATAATACCGTGAAGAACTTATTTGAACTCCTGGTTGTAAACATACTATTTTAGGGTAGTTAGTATCACTGCTCCTTTTTTATCCAATGATAAGGTGTCTTTCCAAACAAGCTTCTCCTTTGTTATAATATTCTGAAGTTGTTGGTCCTCCAGCCCCATTTCTCTATATTTTTGAAGATCTAAATTATAACTGTCCTCATTTTTATTTAAAATGACAACCACTAGATCATCACCCTTTATTCTGAACAAAACATACACACCATCCTTTGGCGAAAAATGAATCGTTCTCCCCTCGTGAATGGCAGCACTGTTCTTTCTAAACTGTAATAAGGTTTTAAGATAGTTCTGCATGTCTTTTTGTTCTGAACTCAGGCCTTCACCTGTAAAGGCATTGACAGCATCACCTTCCCAACCTCCCGGGAAATCAGTTCTAATCAGTCCGTGATCTCCTGGTTTTGCCGAATTTTCCATTAGGATCTCGGTTCCATAATAGAGTTGCGGAATTCTAGGTAAGGCTAATAAATAGGCCATCGCCATTTTAGTCAGCACAGGATCTTCATTTAATTGGGTATGAATACGATCCATATCATGATTATCAGGAAAGATCATAATATCTTTTGGACTTGGATAATGAAAATCATTGGCAAGACCTTCATAAATTTTAACCAATCCTTTGTCCCATTTTTCTTCTTCGGTAAGCGCTTCTACAATTTTTCGTTGCATCGGAAAATCCATGCTCGATCTTAAATTTGATTCATATCCATCATGGTTCTTTGCGCCTTGTTGCCAATAGCCGACAAGTAAAGGATTATAGCTCCATTCTTCTCCTACGATGCTAAAATTCGGATATTCCTTCATGATTGCCCCGGCCCAGTTCGACATAAAAATCTTGTCAGGATAGGGATAGGTATCTTGTCTGATTCCTCCCAATTGAGCTGTTTCTATCCACCAAATACTATTTTGAATAAGATAGGTTGCCATAAAAGGATTGTTTTGATTTAAATCAGGCATAGAATCTACAAACCAACCATCGGTCATGCCAATGGCATCTATTTTCGAAGCATAAATGTCTTGATTTGTGGTTCGTTTATGATTTGAATAAATTGTTTTCTGTCCTGCCTCAAATTCTGACTGATAATTTACCCAGTCTTCAAAAGGAAGGTCTTTCATCCACCAATGTTCAAGCCCACAGTGATTAGCCACCTGATCCATGATCAGCTTAACTCCTTTTTCACGAGCTTGCGCTGATAATTCAGTATAATCATCTAAGCTACCAAACCTAGGGTCAATTTCATAAAGATCTGTAATGGCATAACCATGATAAGAGTAAGTTTCCATGTCATTTGTGAGTAGAGGACATGACCAAATTGCTGTAAATCCCATATCAGAAATATAGTCAAGATGCTTAGTAATTCCTTTGATGTCACCACCATGACGTGCATAGTCTTCATTTCGATCAACAGTAGTTTCTCTGAGTCCTTTGACAATATCATTCCCAGGATCAGCGTTCGCAAATCTGTCTGGAGTTATCAGATAAATTACATCTGAACTGTCAAAACCGGTATAGTCTTCAGCTGCTTTTTTTCTTTCTTTTAACTCATAGTCATATTTAATCTTTTTCTTGCCTTTGGTATCAAATACAATTGTAAAATTCCCAGCTGCTGTTTCTGATCCGATCTTTAGATCAAGGAACAGGTAGTTGGGGCTTTTTGCCTTATGCACCTTTTCAATGGTAATTCCGGGATAATCTATCTCGGGTGTATAGGCTGATATGTCATTTCCTTTAACCAGTAGTTGCAAATTAGCTTCTTCAAATCCAACCCACCAATTTGGAGGTTCAACTCTTTCAATTTGAGACATTCCCCAAGTGCTGCTTAAAAGCAATAAAAAAAAGACTAACTGTTTCATGGTTGTTGGTTTAAATTAAATAATTACCAGATCCGTGTTTTGAATTGTAACTGGTTTGTTAGAGACGATGATATCAATTGGAGTATCAGATTCATTGTAGAATTTACACCCTTCATGATTTTTAAACACCTTAATTGTATGATCTCTGTATTTGATTTTAAACGAATACGACTTCCAGTTCTTAGGAATGATAGGATCAAAAGACAGTGTATTATTAAAATTCCTCATACCTCCGAAGCCTTGAACAATAGAAAGCCAGGTACCGGCCATACTCGTGATATGAAGGCCTTCATGAACCTCATGATTATAGTCGTCGAGGTCTAGTCTGGAAGTTCTGAGATACATTTCATAGGCTTTTTCAGTTCTGTGCAGTTTCGAAGCCAAAATGGAATGGACGCAGGGTGAAAGTGACGATTCATGAACCGTTAATGGCTCGTAAAAATCAAAGTGTTTTTCAATAGCCTCTTCGTCAAAAAGATTTTCAAAGAAATAGATGCCTTGTAAAACATCGGCTTGTTTGATGTATGGAGATCTCAAAATTCTATCCCAGGACCATTTCTGGTTAATGGGTCTTTCTGATTTTGGTAGTTGATCTACAGGGATAAGTTCTTTGTCTAAAAACCCGTCCTGTTGTAAAAATACCCCGTGTTTTTCGCTATACGGGAAAAACATATTCTCAGCAACGTTTTCCCATGTTTTCGCTTCGTTTTCAAGGAGTTGAACTTTTTGAGCGATTCTAACATAATCTTCAGGATAACGGTCCTTTAACATTTCCAGGTTTTTCAAGGCATATTCCAGACACCATTTTGCGAGATAATTTGTATACCAGTTATTGTTGATATTATTTTCATATTCATTAGGTCCGGTAACACCCAGAATAACAAATTTGTTTTTATCATTTGAAAAAGTAGCGCGTTGGCTCCAGAATCTGGCGATGGCAATAATCACTTCCATTCCATGAGAAACGATATAATTAATATCGCCACTGTAGTTGACATAGTTGTATATGGCATATACCATGGCCCCATTTCTATGGATCTCTTCAAAGGTGATCTCCCATTCATTATGGCATTCTTCACCATTCATGGTAACCATTGGATATAAAGCGGCGCCATCTGTAAACCCTAATTTTTCAGCATTTTCAATAGCCTTGTCTAACTGGTTATACCTGTAGATCAATAGGTTTTTGGCAACATCCCTGTCTTTTGTGCTCATATAAAAAGGAATACAATAGGCCTCTGTATCCCAATAAGTCCTTCCGCCCTATTTTTCACCGGTAAACCCTTTTGGTCCGATATTCCAACGCTCATCCTCTCCGGTGTATGTTTGGTCCATTTGGAAGATCTTAAAACGAATACCTTGCTGAGCTGCGACATCA
>CAYQPI010000031.1:0-13347 GCA_964419405.1 uncultured Flavobacteriaceae bacterium | reverse complement strand
GTCAAGAAGTATTCTGGGCAACTATCTGGGTTTATTCAGTCAAGAGTGTCTGATAAAAACGAGGTGCAGGATATATTGCAGGAAGTGTGGTACCAGCTGAGTCGCTTAACTGACATAGAAGAAATTGAAAACATGAGTGGCTGGTTGTATCGAGTTGCCAGAAACAGAATAACAGATAGTCATAGAAAAAATGTTCCTACTCCTTCAGGCAATTTTCAAAACGATGATGATGAAGAGGTCCATTTTTTTAAGAATGTATTGTTGGCTGATGACTCAGATCATCCTGAGATAGGTTTGTTTAAGGAGCAGTTCTGGAATGAATTGATGAGGGCTCTTGGCGAATTGCCTGAAAAGCAACGGGATGTTTTTGTGCAGAACGAGATTGAGAATAAAACACTTCAGGAAATCGCTGACGAGTCAGAAGAGAATATTAAGACCATTATCAGTCGTAAAAGGTATGCAGTTAACTATTTAAGGCAAGAGCTTGCCTATTTATATGACGAGTTAAACAATTAAGAAATTAAACAAATAAAAGATACGATTATGAATAAGAAACATTGGAAAAGAATGAAACCCTTATTATTTTTATTGATACCGGTTGGTATTGCCATACTGGTTGGGCTTGTCATGTTTTTATGGAATGCTATTCTACCTGAAGTTATAGGGGTGAATACAATTACCTATTGGCAGGCTTTAGGGATATTTGTGTTGAGTAAGATACTGTTCGGAGGTTTTAAACGGGGAGCTAGAAGGCCTGGAAAGTTCAATCGAATGAATAAAAATAAGTTTATGAATATGACTGATGAAGAAAAAGCTGCTTTTAAGTCAGAATGGAAGGCCAGGTGTCAGTCTAGTTAAGTTGATCCTGTGGCATTTATAACAATATTTAGTAATTTGTTTCAAATTACTTTCTTTAAGATAAATAAGTATCGCTACGATCGGATTTAAGTATTCATGCATTACATTTGCGATTGAATAATTAGATTAAATAGCAAGCCATGGGACAAATCATCACATTTGGGGAGGTATTAATGCGAATATCTCCCAGAGGAAATAAAAAATTTATTCAGTCCAACATGGTTGAGTATTATTTTGGTGGAACTGAATTAAACGTTGGTATTTCGATTTCAAATTTTGGCGGGAATGTCAAACATATTAGTGTTGTGTCGGATGATTTTATTGGGAAGACGGCGATTTCATACCTCAATAAGTTTGGAGTGAACACCTCATCAATTACAAGTTCTAAAAGACCTTTGGGCGTTTATTTTTTAGAAGTAGGAGCCGTCATGCGACCCAGTTCCATATCCTATAATCGATCTCATTCGTCTTTTTCAGAAATTAAACCTTCCATGGTTAATTGGGGTGATGCTCTGAAAAAAGGAGAATGGATTCATTGGACAGGTATCACACCCGCTTTGTCAAAGGGTGCATATCAAACCTTACGAGAGGGACTTGTCAAGGCCAAAGAGAAGGGGATGATCGTCTCCGCTGATCCGACCTACAGAAGTGGTTTATGGCAGTATGATCAGAATCCAAAGGAGGCCCTAACAGATTTATTAAATTATTCGAATATCTTCATTGGTGGCATCAATGAGATCAATGAAGTTTTAGGCACTCAGTATGGTTATTCTAACGATGAATTTTTAGAAGCCAGTACACTGTTGATGGATAAGTTTCCATCCATTGAAAAGGTATTTGACAAAATTCGAACTTCGCTGAATTCTTCCTGGCATAAGATCAGAGCAAGAATGTGGAATGGAACTGAATTCAGAGAAACGGAAGATTTAGATATCACTCATGTGGTAGATCGTATCGGAACAGGTGACGCATTTGCTGCCGGATTGATTCATGGTTTAAGACAATTCGACGATTATAAAGCCATGGAATTTGCGAGTGCTGCTTGTGCATTAAAACACACCTATGAAGGTGATGTGAATTTATCGACCGAAGAAGAGGTGATAAATATTCTGGGCGGTAATACAACTGGTAGATTGGTGAGGTAAACAAAACAGTCTTTTACCCAGATTTTTTTCGATAAAGGAATTTTAAGTTGAACCTATATATTTTTAGCTATCTTGGCGACATAATTTTTACACTAAAGGTCACTATAAAAGATGCTGGAAAGGAATAATAAAAGACTGATCAATGCCTGGTCATCTTTTGATTGGGCAAATTCTGTCTATAACCTGATTGTTACAACTGCTATTTTCCCGATTTATTATTTAGGTACAACGCAAGAAGCCTTTGGAGGTGAATTGGTCGATTTTTTTGGTTTTACTGTCAAAAATTCAGTGTTGTATTCATATGCTATATCGATCTCTTTCCTGGTCATTGTTTTTATTTCACCGATTTTATCAGGGGTAGCAGATTATGCAGGGATGAAAAAGGTCTTTATGAAGTTTTTCACCTATCTAGGCTCATTTGCCTGTATTGGACTTTATTTTTTTACGGGTGATAATGTTGAGTACGGAATAGCTTGTTCGGTATTAGCAAGTATCGGATTTGCAGGGTCTTTGGTTTTCTATAATGGTTTTTTGCCTGAAGTGGCCAGTCAAGACAAGATGGATAGCGTTAGTGCCAGAGGTTTTGCCATGGGTTATGTTGGTAGCGTTATTTTGTTAATTGTCAATTTACTTTTGTATCAGAAATATGAACTTTTTGGATTTGAAAGTGGTACGGCGGCAACCCGATTTGGTTTTATACTCGTGGGAGTTTGGTGGTTAGGCTTTGCACAGATCGCATTTTACTATTTGAAGGATGTGAGAACCGGTGCTGCGATGAGCCTGCAAATATTGGGAAATGGAGCCAAAGAATTATTAAAAGTCTGGGATGTAATAAAAGAGAAGCGAGTGATGAAACGATATTTGTATTCGTTTTTCTTTTTTAGTATGGGGGTACAAACCGTCATGCTTTTAGCACCCTTATTTGCCGATAAGGAGATAGGTATGGGGGCGGATGAAATGATCTATATCGTGCTGATTCTTCAATTACTAGCCATTGGAGGAGCCCTCTTTTTTGCCTGGTTGTCAAAGATAAAGGGCAATGGTTTTGCGATAAGCACAACGCTTTTAATATGGATATTTATATGTGTCTCTGGATATTTTATGCAAGATAAGATTTCGTTTTATAGCCTGGCAGCTTTTCTTGGTTTTGTTATGGGAGGGATACAATCGATGTCAAGATCGACCTATTCAAAATTAATTCCTAACGAAGCGAAGGATACAGCTTCTTATTTTAGTTTTTATGACATCACTGAAAAATTGGCCATTGTGATTGGAACCTTGTCCTATGGATTTATCGATCAAATGACGGGAAGCATGAGGTACAGTATGGTTTTTATGTCCTTATTTTTTGTGGCAGGGTATATATTGTTACAGATGGCAGACCTCAAGAAAAATTTAGAATGATTTATGGCTTCCTCAAATTGGTGGTCAGGCTGGCCTTGTTCTTTTTCTTCAGAAAAATAGAACTGACTGGGAAACAAAATATACCTTCTGATGGTCCGGTGATTTTTGTAGCCAATCATCCTAATACACTTATGGATCCCTTATTGGTGGCCTCGTTGATTCCTCAAAGAGTTGGGTTTTTAGCCAACGCAAGTATATTTATCAATACGTTTATATCAAGTATTTGGAGGTATTTTCATGTGATTCCGGTGTATCGGAAGGAAGATGTTCATAAGGGAGATAAACCTGATAATCGAAAGTCTTTTGAGAAATGTCATGAGTATTTAGCGAAGAAAGGAAGCCTGTTGGTTTTTCCTGAAGGAACAAGTCATTATGAGTTGAAACTGCGGGATATTAAGACAGGTACAGCCAGAATTGCCTTGAGTTATGAAGAACAATATCGCTTCAAAGGAAATTTAACCATTATCCCTATCGCCTTAGATTATGTTGATGCCATCCATTTTAGAACGGTTGTTTCCGTTACCGTTTGTGCTCCGATAAAGGTTTGTTCCTATAAAGCAACCTTTGAAGATAATGAACAGAAAGCTGTATTGAAGCTTACTGAAGAAATACGGAAAGAATTGGCAGCCATTATTCCTCAAACTTCAGGCAAAAAGCAAGAATTGTTTTTAGTAAAAGCGCATCAGTTTTATAAAATCTTTTACGAAGCAAAAGAGCCTTTGAATAAGAATCCGAAGGAAGTATTAGATTTAAGAACTCAAATAGCAAAGGCCTTGCAAGTTTTGGAGATAAAAAATCTGGAATTGTACCACGATACAGAGAAAAAACTACTCTATTTTTCTGATATGCTGAAGGAGGAGAAAATTGATATGTCTAGCCTTGCTGACAGTCTGAAGGGGAACTATGGTGGTAAAAAGATTTTCTTGATGATGTTCATGTTTATTCTTTGTTTTCCTCTTTACCTTATTGGATTATGCTGTAATTATATACCCTATATCATTCCTGCCAAAGTGTTTAAAGCCATGAAAATAGATATTGAATACAGGGCCTCTGTTCAAATGCTTATTGGACTGATTGTATTTCCGTTGTATTATTGGTTGCTGCTGGTTTTGATGGAGGTCAGTAATTTTTGGCTTGTTGTTATGCTGTTGATCCTCATGCCCGTTTTTGGTTATATATCGATGTTTTATTATGGCGCATTTAAACGATTTACGAAGGTGTTTAGGCTGCGATTCTTTATGAGTGATACTAAAAAAAATGATCTCAAGGCACTTATCCATGATCTTATTTCGAATATTGAGATTGCCAGGCAACAATTGACATAAATCAATATTAATTGTTGATTAATGGAATTGGGCAGAAAATCAGTCGCTCCAATCCAAGTCCAAACTCATATTGTCTACTGCCGCATAGCCAATTCCTACTAAGGCTCCAGCTAAAACGACAGGAATTGCAACCGTCGCGATGGTAGAACCAGTTTTGTTTTTTAAATGAAATGAAGCTATATTTTCTTTGATTAAAAGTATTTTAACATGTTTTTTATCAGAATTGTCAATGTCAATCTGATCAGAAAGCATTTTAGCTGTATAAGAGTTTTTGGTGGTCATTCCATAGAGCTCATCATCCTGTTCAGAGATTTCTAAAAACTTATAAACTTCAGAATCAGTAGATTTTATTTTGACCTTGTCATTTGATTTTAGTGCTTGCTCACGGGTGGCAGGGGTAGAGTGATACACTGTGCAGCTCTGAAAAAGGATGATAAAAGTTAAGACAAAGGAAATAGGTTTTATGTAATATCGAATGTTCATCTTTTAATTTTCATATCAAAGGTCCTTATAAAGACCCTGAGATGCAATGATTCAAGTCAGCTCTATATCTGACTCAAATCAATTTTAAGGAATAAATAAAAGTTGAAAGTCTTCTAGAAAAAAATCTCACCTACTAAATAGGTACGTGCCCTTCCTGAAATTTTAACCCTATCGTCTTTAATTTCACAAAGAAGGTTTCCCTTTCTTTTTGAGAGCTGTTCTGCGGTGAGTTTGGTTTTCCCTAAACGTTCAGCCCAAAACGGCGTAAGAGTTGTGTGTGCAGATCCCGTTACAGGATCTTCATCTACACCAGATCCAGGGGCAAAAAATCGGGAAACAAAATCAACATCATTTCCTGTAGCCGTTACTATGACTCCTCTTGCTTTGCTATTTTTTAATATAAAATGATTCGGATCACAGGCTTCAATATCCTGCTGGTTTTCATAAAGTAACAGGAAATCTGTCTTGCCTTTATATACTTCAAGAGGAGGTTTTTTAAAGGCTGAAAGGATGCTTGCCGGTGGATATACTTTTTCAACAGGATCTTGAGGAAAGTTCAATGTAAGTACATCATCATTTTTAGTGACCGATAATTTTCCGCTGTGCCTGGAATAAAAATTGATTTCTGTAGCGGCATAATCCAAATGCTCATAAAGAACATAAGCAGAAGCCAGGGTAGCGTGTCCGCAAAGCGCTACTTCAATGGTTGGAGTAAACCATCTAATTTCAAAATCAGTCCCTTTTTTTACTACAAATGCTGTTTCTGCAAGATTGTTTTCCGCAGCAATTTTTTGCATGATCTCTTCACTCAACCATTTTTCTAAAATGCATACAGCAGCTGGATTGCCTCCAAATACTGATTCTGAAAAGGCATCTATTTGATACATTGTTTGTTTTGAACTGTTCATGTTTTTGAATATCTATTTTATTCTATGGTTTTAACTCGTACTTATACGCCCTCTACTATGGTCATTTTGGTTGTAGCAGCCGCTTGTCTAATTTTTTTCGCTTTAGTATATGCCTCAGAGTGCCACCAGGTTTTGGCCAGCTCCATGCTTGGGAATTCTAAAACAACTGTTCGTTTTGGTGAATGATCACCTTCTAAGACCAAGGTTTCACCTCCTCGAACGATAAACCGGCCTTGATGTCTTTCAATGGTTTCAGGCGTTAGCGCTGTATATGATGTATAGAGTAGTGGGTCGTGGATCTCGATTTCGACAATGACATATGCTGGCATGGGCATTCACTTTAGTTTATTTTCTTTTGATGAATTCTTTTGACTTCTTCTATAAGCAGCGGGAACGCCGGATAGGTCATCCCGTGATCATACCCATCTAGTTCCATGATTCGTGTATCCTGATGACCGGCCACTTTCATCATTCTCATCATATAGGCGTTTTCTTCATAGCGTCCGAGAAGTTCTAATTCTCGATCACCAGTGATGAGCAATAAAGGAGGTGCATCAGCTCTCACATGAAATAGGGGAGCCAACTGATCGATAATGGGTTGGGTTCCTTCTATTCCTCGTTCTTCCCTTACGGTAAAATGAGTTATCGTATGTCCGCTAAACGGAATAAGTCCAGCAATATCATTGGCATCTATGCCATGTTCTTGCAAGTATTTTTTGTCCAGGCCTACCATGCTGGCTAAATAACCCCCTGCTGAATGCCCTGAAACGAAAATGGATTCAGCATTCCCATTAAAACCTTCAATATTTTTGAAAACCCAGGCTACTGCAGCTGCGGCATCTTCAATATAGACTGGTGCTTTTATTCTGGGATACAGTCGATAATTGACGGCAACAATCGCAACTCCCTTTTTCTTTAGCGCGTCAGGGATTTCTTTGTTACCCCCTGTCAGCCCTCCTCCGTGAAACCAGACAATGGTGGCAAAGGAAGTTGAATCTTTTGGGTAATAGATGTCAAGAACACAGCGATCTTTTATATAACTGTCTTTTTCATTGACGTCTTCAGGATAATAATTGATATTCGATTGTTTGCTATAGCCAACATCTTGACCGGCTATATTCAAACTCAGCGACCATAAAACAAGGAAGAAATAGTACTTTGTCATTGTCTCAAATTTACTCTTTTTCTAAAGGTGTGCTATTTAGTTTCATATTAAAATACGTGTAGATGCCCGACCACATATCTGCCTGTTGGGCATTTGTAGAAGCTGCACCATGGCCCCCTTCTATTGTTTCATGATACAAATAGCTATGCCCCATATCATCCATTTTGGCCGCCATTTTACGAGCGTGTCCAGGATGAACTCTGTCATCTTTGGTGGAGGTTACAAAATACACTTCAGGATAGTCTTTGTTTTTGGACACATTGTGATAGGGAGAGTATTTTTTGAGATAAGCCCATTCTTCTGGGATATCAGGATTTCCGAATTCACCCATCCAACTCGCACCAGCCAATAGTTTGGAATATCTTTTCATATCCAATAGTGGTGCACCAACCACAACTGCGTTGTATAAATCAGGTCTTTGTGTAAATACAACTCCTGCCATTAGCCCACCATTGCTCCATCCAAAGGCACCCAAATGATCTGGTGAAGTGATATTTTTTGCAATTAAGTCTTCACTAACAGCATAAAAATCGTCATAGGCATTTTGCCTTTTTTCTTTCATGGCTGCCTGGTGCCAGGTAGGACCAAACTCTCCTCCACCTCTTATATTTGCTAAAACATAGACGCCTCCTTGTTCCAACCATCCAATTCCGATGGTGGCACTATAATTAGGCTGAGACGAAGCATTAAAGCCACCATAAGCATAAATCATCGTGGGGTTTTTTCCATCAAATTGAAGATCTTTTTGATGCACAACAAAGTAAGGGATCTTCGTTCCATCCTTAGAGGTCGCATTGAATTGTTTCACGGTGAGGTTTTTAGTATTGAAAAAATCTTTTAATTTTTTGATCGGCTCAATCTCTGTTCCAGAAGAATAAAAAAGTGTCGTGGGAGTGATAAAATTGCTAAATCTGAAAAAGTAATCATTTGTCTGGTTGTTAGAACTTGTTAGGTAAATACTGCCAAATTCAGGTGCCTTGATTGGCTCAGAAGTCCATGATCCATTTTGGAAAGTGAATTTATAGAGTTTGCTCTGAACATTTTCCATAGTGTTCACAACGATAAAATCTTTAGAAGTGCTCGTTGACACAAAACTAGATCTCTCATTGGGTTGATAAATTGTTTTCACATCTACATTTCCTTTTAGATTATCTTCAAGGTTCATGCTCACGAGGGTCCCTTTTTTAAAGGATTCACCATTGATGTCCCAATCAGATTGCAAAGAAATAATCAATTGACCTCTGTAAAACCCTGCAAAATTAGCATCTTTGGGATAATTGACTTGCTTCATTTGATCGTCTTTTAAATAAAATATATTGCTGTCATAAAATGAAATCGCCTCATAGATAAATATGTATTGTTTATTGTTGTCGTAAAAGGAAAAAGCAAAAGCACCCAGATTGGTGGTATCAGTCTTAAATATTGTCTTTGCCTGATCCATAGATGAATTTCTGTTCATTATTTTTACCTGACTAGGATAGCCGGAAGTAGTCATGGTGCCCTTACCAAAATTACGGGCCACGAGAACCTTGTTTTTGTCGATCCATGAAACCCCTCCTTTACTGCTAGGAAATCTCAGTCCCTCATTAATAAATGATTTATCATTCAGACTGAATTCTCTCAGTTCATTTTCATCAGTACCTCCATCAGACAAAGCAACCAGACAAATATTGTTTCCTGGTTCTAAAAACGTAGCGCCTTCAAAAACCCACTTTTTCCCTTCTTTTTTGGAGAGCTCATCCAGATCAATAAGCGTTTCCCATTGCTCCTTTTGATTTAAATATTCTTTGATAGGCATGCGCCTCCATAATCCTCTTTCATACTTTTCATCCTGCCAAAGATTATATACATAGTCACCTACTATATTTGGGTAGGCTATTCTGTCTTTGTCATTATAAACTTCAAGGTATTTCTTTTGCAAATCTTTATACAAAGAATTTGATGAAAGTCTTTTGTCAGAATTCTTGTTTTGTTCCTTTACCCAATCAAGTGATTTTTCGCTTTCTACTTCTTCGAGCCATAAATATGGATCTTCAACTGATTCCTGGGCATATATACTTGAGCTATGAACAATGTAAAAAGCAACTAGCAATAAAAGGGAGCTAAGGTTTTTCATGAGATTTGATTTTTTTAATGGAATATTGGATAAACACCTTTTTTAACTTGAACCGTTTTGTAAAGTGTTAATCAAAGATAGGGATTAATTCTCTTTGGAATGCAGGAGCCTGATTAAAGCGAGAGGGGACATTAAAAGGCATAAAAAAAGGGCTTGATAAATCAAACCCCGATCTATAATCCTAAGATTAATCTTGAGTAAATGTTATGTCATTTTTAGTTGAAGTCTAGAAAAAATAACTGAGGCTTCGAGAACTTTTATTCTCTTGTTTTGATTCAGTTCTACTTTTCTTTGACTTCAATGAATGAAAATACACTCTTCCATTCATTTTGATTTTAGCTTTAATGGCCTTTTTTCTATCATTTCCAATTCCAAAGGCTTCAAAATCTCTACCGCTGAGATCGTCAAGCAAAATCATATTCTTTCCTCTCAAATCATTTAATGACCGCCTTAATCTGGCGTAGTCATCTTCAATAAAAGTAATATCGACTAATTTTCCGTTATCGTTATTACTTAAATGTTCTAAAATAGAATATTCAAGTTTCATAAATGGGGGATTTGTTCTTAAGATGCTGAATTTACAATTGGGTTGCGTCAAGATTAAAAAAAAAACAATTTTTATCGATTTAATTAGCTTTTTCGCATATTCGGAGCATTAAAAAACCCATTGAGTGATTACTAAATGGGTTGATTTTTGGATTAAATTAGTATTAAAATGGCCTATAGGAAGGAGCTTTATGACCTTTTATTCTTAAGGTCGTAATAGCCTGTCCTCGATGATGCGTAATATGATCCCGGATAAATAAAAAGCCCTGTTCCTTCGTTAATTCGGGTTTGTTTGGAGCGAAACTGAAGATAAATGTTTCTTCAAGATCATACGTATCCATACCCTCGATCGTGGCAATTATTTCATCAAAGTTCACAGATAAAAGTTTAATGCATTCTTCTTTTGAAGCACCTATGGCTTTTTCCATTTTAGCTCCTTCTGCCGGATTGAAATCTACTTGCTCACCTTTGATGAACATGGTATTGAGTAGTTTAGTTGACATGGCAATATGAGCCATTTGCTCGCCAAAAGTTCTTACAGAATCATGTGGTGCAAAGGTGTAATCTTCTGCAGGCATGTTTTCTGCCACCTCTAAGGTATAGGCTTTGGCATTTTTTAATGTTTCTGTAAATGAATCGCCAAAGTCACTATGAATTGGTTTGTTTATCGAAACAAAAGCAAAAAGACCCACGGTGATGGCGCCTAATAAAAAAAAGTAAAATGATTTTTTCATGATTAATAGTTTTAGGGGTTTATAGGTAAAAATACGCATTTATCAGGATTTCTTATTGTCATAGTTTTTATGTAACATTACAACATCAATTGATTTTATATGGATGACAAGATAATTACGAACAAAGAACTAAATATATACGAAGCTCTTTTACCGGTATTGGTGCTTATAGCAATGCTTGCTTATAATGTTTTTGTTTACGGAGACGATGCCTTAAGTGGCTCCAATCAATTTATCTTATTATTAGGTGGCGCCGTGGCCGCCATTGTTGGTTTTTTCAATAAAGTCAAGTATAAGAGAATGATCGAAGAAATTGCCAACAATATTAAATCTACTACGGGAGCTCTTTTAATTTTGTTGTTTGTTGGGGCCTTGGCGGGAACCTGGTTGATCAGTGGTGTAATTCCAACGATGATCTACTTTGGACTCAAGCTTTTGAATCCCACCATATTTTTACCTGCCACGGTCGTGATTTGTGCTGTTATTTCAATTGCAACCGGAAGTTCGTGGACAACGTCTGCCACCGTAGGGATTGCCTTGATCGGAATAGGTGGTGCTTTGGGTATTCCTTTAGGCATGGTAGCCGGAGCAGTGCTCTCGGGTGCTTATTTTGGCGATAAAATGTCTCCCTTATCTGATACGACAAACCTGGCACCTGCGATGGCTGGTACTGACCTGTTTACCCATATCAGATATATGGCTTTTACCACTGTGCCAACAATAACGGTGACGTTGATTATTTTTATTATACTCGGATTTACTTTTGATACGAATGGAACAGCCGATACAGAAGCTATTCTGGCCTCCATTGAAGAGTCTTTCAATATTAGCGGCTGGTTGTTTTTAGTTCCTGCAGCCGTCATAGTATTGATTATTAGAAAAACACAACCTTTGATAGCTTTACTAATAGGCACTTTGTTAGGAGGAGTTTTTGCCATTATATTTCAACCAGAGGTGGTCATGCAAATTGCCGGGGCTGAACAATTGGATTTTAAGGCGGCTTATCAGGGCATTATGAATGCAATTACCGTTGATACAGCGATAGAAACGAGTAATGCAGAATTGAATGATCTGTTTTCTTCAGGTGGCATGTACGGTATGTTGGGTACCATCTGGCTTATTATTTGCGCCATGGTTTTTGGTGGTGTTATGGATGCCATAGGTGCTCTTGCCACGATCAGTAGCGCCCTTTTAAAAATGGCACATACGGTTTTTGGATTATTTGCGAGCACGGTGGCTACATGTTTGGCTTTGAACGTGACAGCCTCAGATCAATACCTCGCCTTGGTGGTGCCTGGGAAAATGTTCAAAAAGGCCTACGAAGACCGAAATCTGGCTCCAGAAAACCTGAGTAGAACATTAGAAGATTCGGGAACTGTAACTTCAGTGCTGGTCCCATGGAATACTTGTGGTGCCTACCAATCAGGCGTATTGGGAGTTAGCGTGTATGATTATTTCGTCTATGCAATTTTCAATTGGATGAGCCCATTTATGACCTTGCTATTCGCCGGATTTAGAATTAAGATTAAGGAGTTGTCGAAAAAATAACTGAAGGTTTTCCTTAAATGAGGGTCTGACTTAAGTGAAGGGGTCACTTAAGTGAGCCCCTCAGAAGTCAACATCTCTCCAGAGAAACCTTTACTTGCTCAGCGCATTTTTCACCATCGATGGCTGCTGAAATGATGCCACCGGCGTAACCCGCGCCTTCCCCACATGGATATAATCCTTTTATTTGAACGTGCTCCAGTGTCTTATTATCTCTCGGAATGCGAACAGGAGAGGAGGTTCTCGACTCGGGAGCATGAACTACGGCTTCATTGGTGAGGTATCCTTTCATTGAGGAGTTAAATTGTCTAAAACCTTCCTGTAAAGATGTGTGAATGAACCCTGGTAGTACAGAGCCTAGTTCTACACTCGTCGTGCCGGGAGTATAGGATGTTTTGGGGATGTCATTTGATAGTTTTCCTTTTGTGAAATCAACCAGCCTTTGAGCAGGTACTTTTTGTGTTTTGCCTCCCAGTTCCCAGGCTTTTTGTTCTATGCTCTTTTGAAAGGCCATACCGCTTAGGGGGCCATATTCTTCAAAAGGCTTGAAATCTTCGAGACTTAGAGAGACGACAATTCCGGAGTTGGAAGTAGGCTGGTCCCTTTTGCTGGGAGACCATCCATTGGTGACTACTTCTCCAGGTGCGGTAGCGCAAGGGGCAATAACCCCACCAGGGCACATGCAGAAAGAGTACACCCCTCTATTATTAACTTGTTTCACCACGGCGTAGGGGGCCGGTGGAAGGTATTCTCCACGATTGTTGCAATGGTATTGAATCTGATCAATGAGCTGTTGCGAATGCTCAACTCTTACACCAAGTGCAAAAGGCTTTGCTTCGATATGAATCTTTTTTTTATACAATAATTCAAAAATATCACGAGCCGAATGGCCGGTAGCCAGAATTACTTTATTTGCCTCTATCCGGTCACCATTTTGAATAATGACACCTTGAATTTCCTGGTTCTTTATATGAAGATCGGTGACCCGGGTGTTAAACAAGATTTGGCCTCCATATTGAATAATGGTCTCCCTGATTCTTTGAATTATTTTGGGAAGTTTATTGGTCCCGATATGCGGATGTGCATTTATGCCAATGTCTTTATTTGCACCATGAGCG
>CAYQPI010000030.1:0-3890 GCA_964419405.1 uncultured Flavobacteriaceae bacterium | reverse complement strand
CTTCTTTCCAAATCATTTCGGCACCTTTAGAAACCAAGTAGTCTTCAAACTTCTTTACTGTTTCCTTTACCTGAGTATCAGATAAAACGGGATTCAAAATGAAAACAGTTTCGTAATGATTCATAATAATAACTATTAAATTGTTAATTTTTAAGCGTGCAAATATACAACATTATTTTTGTTTTTGATTACTTTTGCATTTTAAAATAAATATATCGATCTGTGTTTTAAACATAGATGAATTAGATTAGGATGATATGATGAAATATGCGAAGCTTACAAAAGAGCAGTTTGAAGAATTGAGTGAAGAGTTTGCCGTATTTTTAGCCGCACAGAGTATAGATGAAAAAGAATGGTCAAAGATAAAAAACGAGCAACCAGACCTGGCTGAAAAGGAATTGGAGGTTTTTAGCGATTTTGTTTGGGAAAAAGTGCTTGACAAAACAGGGTATTTAGAGCATTTTTCTGAAGATGCTTTGAATTTATTCAAATGTAACGACAATGAGATGCAAAGAATTGTTGTCAAGGTAAACAAGGAAGGAATCAACTTGTTGGATACGAAGGATTTTGACTGGCTATTAGACAACTCTAAAGATCCTAGAATTGAATACTTAAAAGGTAAAAAGGAATATACCTCAAAAAGAAATCTTGAAATTTTTGATATCGTTCAAAAGGGAGGGGTGGTTTCAGATGGTAAGCTCTTCGAGGCAATGCATAAGATGCTTTCTGTCTAAGAATCTTTTAGGATCTCTATGAATTTTTCGACCCCTGTTGTTGCTTTTTCAGGAATTATCGTGAGCTTATTAAAAGTAGACGCCTGAATGGCCGGTTTTGGATCTATAAAATATATAGGTGTGCCTGATTCAATATAATTCACTAGGCTTGCTGCCGGATAGACCTGCATCGAGGTTCCGATAATCACTAAAATATCTGCCTTTGTGGTTATTTCAATCGCTTTTTCTAACATAGGTACTGCTTCCCCGAACCAGACAATGTGCGGTCTTAATTGGCTATTTAGCTCACAAAGATCACCTTTGTGAAGATCTTCCAACCAATCATAGACCAAGTTTTCATTCGATGTACTTCTAACTTTTCGCAGCTCCCCATGAAGATGCAAGACTTCTTTGCTTCCGGCTCTTTCATGTAAGTCATCTACATTTTGGGTTACGATCTCAACAGAGAATTCATCCTGTAGAGCCGCCAGTAATTGATGCCCTTTGTTTGGCGATACTTCAGCCAGTTGCCTTCGTCTTTGATTATAGAAATCAAGGACCAGGTCCTGATTTCTAAACCATCCTTCAGGTGAGGCGACATCCATTACATTATGTCCTTCCCACAGGCCGTCAGCATCTCTAAAAGTGTTTATACCACTTTCAGCGCTCATGCCAGCTCCGGTAAGAACAACAATTCGTTTCATGATTTATTTGGCTCTGTATTTTGATGACATTTCAAAGACATGCTCCATGATTTTTTGGTCCTGCTCAGTATAATCTTCGTTTTTACGGTTCATCACCAACTTTGTGGTTTCATTTGCTTTTGTAAGAGCATATGTCGTTAATCCTGCCGCGCCTCCCCAGGAAAAAGAAGGAATAAAATTTCTTGGAAAATTACTCCCATAAATATTGGCGCTGACACCTACCACTGTCCCGGTATTAAACATGGTGTTGATGCCGCATTTAGAATGATCTCCCATGATCAATCCACAAAACTGAAGACCAGTATCAACAAATTTTTCTTTAGCATATTCCCAGATTTTAACATTAGCATAGTTATTCTTCAAGTTTGAATTATTGCTATCGGCACCGAGATTACACCATTCTCCGATCACCGCATTTCCTAAATATCCATCATGACCCTTACTACAATAGCCTGAAAGAATAGCATTATTAACTTCGCCGCCAATTTTACTTTTTGGACCCAGAGTGGTTGGCCCGTAGACCTTGGTGCCCATTTTCACAACAGAGTGTTCTCCCATAGCAAAGGGGCCTCTGATCATACTGCCTTCCATTACCTGAGCATGTTTGCCAATATAAATGGCTCCTTTGTTCGCATTCAAAACACCAATTTCGATTTCCACATCCTCCTCCAAGAAAATCCGATCCTTATTCATGCAATGAACCGAAACAGGTATTGGAGCTGATGTTCTACCTTCAGTAATAAGATCGAAATCCGCTTCTAAAGCTTCTCCATTATAGGTGAAAAGATCCCAGCTATGTTTTATTTGAATCAAATCCTCTGAGAATTCAATTTTCCTAAAGGCCTCAAGATCGACTTCTTCATTTTCATGGCTAAAAAAGGCCAAAAGTTCTTCTCCTTGATAAATGGCTTCTGAGGATTTTAAATTCCTGATCCTTTCAACAAGTCCAGCAGTAGGGAGAATGGAGGCGTTGATGAAAACGTTTTCCTCCATTTCAACCAATGGAAACTTTTCTGACAGATAATCTTCTGTAATGGTCGTTGTGGTAAATCCTAAATGCTTTTCCCATTTTTCTCTGATGGTAAGTATACCGATTCTCAAATCGGCAACAGGCTTTGTATAAGTGAGAGGGAGTAGGTTGTCCCTGTATTCACCATCAAATAAAATATAATTCATGAGTCAATTTTTTTGAGCAAATATAAGTTTTTTACGAGAATGAATGTTTTGAGTCTTAGAAGAAAAATTGGTGAAGTTCATGGGGTGACTTAAGTGATGGAGTGATTTAAGTGAGGGGGTCACTTAAGTCACCCCCTCACTATTCAAAAAAATCGTATTTTTAAGAAAATTTAAATTATGCAAACATTTACCAAAGAATTACAGGATAAGACAAGCCCGCAGGCGGCTATTGACAGGTTGAAGGACGGAAACAAACGATTTGTTGACAAAGCTGTCTCGGAAAGAGATTTTTTATCTCAGGTGGGGCAGACTAGTGGGGGACAATACCCTTTTGCTGCTTTATTGAGTTGTATAGATTCGAGAGTGCCGGCCGAACTAGTTTTTGATCAGGGAATTGGCGATATTTTCAATGTCCGTGTTGCAGGGAATATTGTGAACGAAGACGTTCTGGGATCTTTAGAGTATTCATGTAAAGTAGCTGGTTCAAAAGTAATTGTGGTTTTAGGACATACAAAATGTGGTGCTGTAACTGCGGCTTGTAAACATGTTGAATTAGGAAATATTACACATTTATTAAGTAAGATACAACCTGCGGTATCGGCGGCTATGGGTGATGAAGCAACTCCTGAGGCCATTGAAAAGGTTGCTCTGAAAAACATTGAAATGTCAATTGACAGAATAAGAGACGAAAGCCCTATTTTGGCCGAAATGGAAACAAATGGAGAAATCAAAATTGTTGGCGCTATTTATGATGTTGCCAGCGGTGTGGTTTGTTTTGTCTAAAACAGCGTAAATTCATTAAAAAAAAGCCCTGATACATGTATCAGGGCTTTTTTATTTAGGAATAATCTTTCTTATCGACTCAAGTACATTTTTCTTCTTGAATACAATTCGTAAAAATCATCATCTTTTAAACTGTCAATAAACAGAATGCTTTCACCGGTAGATTTCATTTCAGGCCCCAGGTTCTTATTTACATTCGGAAATTTATTGAATGAAAAAACAGGCTGTTTGATGGCAAACCCTTCAAGTCTTGGTTTAAAATCAAAGTCTGTTACCTTATTTTCTCCTAACATCACTTTAGTTGCGTAATTCACATATGGTTCGTTATAAGCCTTTGAAATGAAGGGTACCGTTCTGGAAGCTCTTGGATTGGCTTCAATAATATACACTGTATCGTCTTTAATGGCAAACTGAATATTTATCAAACCTTTGGTTTCGAGTGCAATCGCAATTTTCCGTGTGTGATCCTTGATTTGTTGCATCACAAACTCACCCAGGTTAAATGGAGGCAAGG
>CAYQPI010000029.1:0-2754 GCA_964419405.1 uncultured Flavobacteriaceae bacterium | reverse complement strand
TAACTACTTTTTTAGTTATACAACTAGATTATTAGTTTATATTTGGTCCAACATTACATCTACTATGGAAAAACTTACAAATAAAGAGGAAGAGATCATGAGGGTCCTATGGAAATTAAAAAAGGCTTTTGTAAAAGAAGTTGTTGCCGAATTACCAGAGCCCAAACCTCATTATAATACGATCTCTACCGTGATCAGGAATATGGAAGAAAAAGGGTTTATCGGTCATGAGGCATTTGGAAAATCCCATCGCTACTACCCTGCCCTTAGCCAGGAAGACTATAAAAAAACCTTCATGCATAAGACCATTCAGAACTATTTTGAGAACTCTTACAAGAATGTTGTTTCCTTTTTTGCTAAAGAAGACAAAATTAGTGTGAATGAATTAAAAGAGATCATATCGATCATTGAAAAGAATCAAAATAAAGAAAGCTAATTGTTATGGAGTATATCGCGAAATTTTCAGCCCTTCTTGGCTTGTTTTATATTTTCTACAAGCTATTTCTGGAAAAGGAAACTTTTTTCCATTTGATCAGAGCCTATTTTGTCATTGGTGTTTTCACAGCATTGATTTTACCACTGATCACCATACCGGAATATGTTTATATTGAAGAAATTCTTGTCAATCAGGTCACATCAGCTGATTCTAGCACTGTCGTAGCCGTCCCAGAGCCGGTGTTAAACTGGCAAACGATATTATTAGTAGTATACGGCTCGGGAGTTTTATTTTTCTTTTGCAGATTCCTTATACAGTTGGTTTCACTGAGTAGATTCATCCTAAAGTTTCCCAAGAAAAAACGCAACGGATATACTTTTATAGAGGCCGGATCCTCTACTAGTCCGTTTTCATTTTTCAACTATATCATTTATCCCAAAAATGGTTTTACTGAAGCCGAGCTGGATCAGATCATAGCACATGAAAAGGTACACGCTTCTCAATACCATAGCCTTGATATACTCTTGTCCCAGCTCCTTATCATTTTCAATTGGTTTAACCCAATTGCCTGGCTCTACCACCAAGAAGTGCAAAAGAATCTGGAGTTTATAGCTGATCAAGGGGCTCAAAGTAATCATGAAAACAAAACATCATACCAATATCTATTACTAAAATCGGTGACGCCCAATTATTCATTGGCATTAACCAGCAAATTTTATAACTCATTAATAAAAAAAAGAATCAATATGTTACACAAAGACAAATCAAACAACATGATGTATTTGAAATTTATTTTTATCATTCCGATACTCTTTGCTTTTGTATTTACATTTAACACGGAAGTGATAGCCCAACAAAAAACGACCGAAACAGTAGAATGGCGCACAGAACTTGAGGTTGAAGTTATCACCAAAGACTTTCAAAAAAGCGATTTGGAATCATTGAAAAGTAGGCTCTTAAAAAAGGGCATTACGATGGATTACAAAAAGTTAAAATACAATGACAATAAAGAAATTGTAGCTATTCATATCAGTGTATCCAACAAACAGAATAACAAAACTCAGATTGAACAGATGGGTTCTGCCCCAATCAAACCTATCAGCATCAAATTTGATGACAAAGGTGCCCTTGCTGTTGGAAATTTAGAAGGGATGAATGAACATAATGTTTTTGTCAAATCCATCTCTGGTGATGACGATGAAAATGTATTCGTCGTAAAAAGCGGATCAGGTTCTAAGAACAAAGACGGCAACTATGTATGGGTGTCAGAGGATGGTGATGAAACGCATGTGAAAATAGTCAATGGAAAGAAGGTAATTGAAGAAAAACACGGGCCTCATTCAGAAAATGTGTGGGTATCTAAATCTGGCGATACAACTAAAGTAAAAAGGATTGAAATTATCGAAGTTGATGAAATGCAGGATGGTGAGAAAACAGTGATCGTAAAGAAAATTAAAAAAGGAGGTGACGATGTTGATGTAGAGGTAAAAGTGATCGGAGAAGATGATGAGTCAGATGGAAAAATGATGTTCATCAGTGATGATGGTGAGTCACCACTTATCATTGTAGATGGCAAAGAAGTACCTGGAGGAAGTATCGAAGATTTGGACTCTGACACTATAGAAACCATGAATGTTTACAAAGGCGATAAAGCCATCGAAAAATATGGAGACAAAGCCAAAAACGGCGTGGTCGAAATCATTACCAAAAAATAGACTTTCAAAATCATTGATTTAATAAATCGCCTTTCTCGAGGCGATTTTTTATTTTTGCACCATGAAGAAACAAGTATTCAAATTTCTTGCGAGAACCAACAAACTACTTTTACCAAGTCTGGGAAAAAAAGAGGTTGACATGAGCAAAGCTAAAAAATGGGAAATGGCCTTAATTGGTTGGCGATATTATGTTACAAAGAACAGTCTAGATTAGATTTTTTCGTATCTTTAATAAAAAGCATGACTATGGATGATCAATCAAAACACATCAGATTTTTTACAGGCTCACTTATTGAAATTCAAAGACTTCAAATTGACTTGGATGATCAGGAAATTCCATCTATGATCAAAAACAATTTTCAATCTGGAGTTAGAGCAGGGTTTTATGGAGGATCACCCTCCCAGGTAGAGCTGTTTATCTATGAAGAAGATAAAACCAAAGCCCTCCCTATTCTTGAAAATTTCAAGGAACAAATGGGTATTTAATTTTTATCAGATATTTTTTCTATTCTGCAAAAAAGAAATATATTTGCAGCCCTAATCAATAAGGCCTCGTGGCGCAACTGAATAGCGCATCTGATTACGGCTCAGAAGGTTACAGGT
>CAYQPI010000028.1:0-19484 GCA_964419405.1 uncultured Flavobacteriaceae bacterium | reverse complement strand
TTAAATTCAGGAGCGTTTTCTACGGCATCCAAGGTGCCAATCAGATCGCCTTCTGCTTTCCATACAAATGGTGCTCCGCTGTTATTGACATTGACAAGTTGCCAGGAGCTACTTACAGAAGTTGTTGTCATTGTGATGATTCTTCCAACAGGAGCAGTGTTTGTTTTTATAACTACTTTATTACTAGGAAGACTCTCATTTCCTTGTGCATCCATTGCTGTTATGTAAAACTCATAGACAGTATTGGAGGCAAGACCTGAAACAATTGTTTTAAGCACATTTCCAACCTGACTGTCTTCAACATCATTTTTATAGATTTTATAATTCGTAACTCCTGTATTATCTGAGGCTGCACTCCAGGAGATTTCCACACTATTATGATTATACTCAGTAATGGCATTTAGTGTTCCAACTACAGGAGATTCTGTATCGTTGGTATCATTACTTTTTTCATCATCATCATCATCATCATCGTCGTCATCGTCGTCGTCGTCGTCGTCATCTTGATCGTCATCGTCGTCGTGGTCATCGTCATCGCTTTTATCATCATCACAATTTTTAACTCCCATTTTCCCATTGTTAAATGCTTTTAATTTGACACTCAAAGCAATCGTTTGCTTTTGGAGTTGCTTTGATTCTTGAACTTCATTTGGATCGTACTTTTCAAGAAATTGTTTAGCATCTTTAAGAAAATTATCGCTATCAGTGTATCCAATGAGTTTGAGATTTAATTCACTTGTTATATAGCTTTGCGCTAGTATATAATATTTCCCACCTTTACCAGGATTATGATGTAATACTTCACAGTAAGTCATTGAAGAATTAAAAAACATGGTTGATTCTCCAATTGTATTATTTCCTTCTTTGTCAAGTCCAGAAATTTGGTCCCAGGTATCATCTCTAGATGGGCCATTATTTTTGCATGTTGAATGATTTTTCCAATATCCTTTGCCTTTTATACATTTTTGATCAAAATCAAAACCTACATTATTTGGGTATAATGAGTGAATAAAGCAAATAAGAAAAAGCAGGTGTAAAAATTTTTTCATAGCGAGGGATTTAAATTAATACACAGTAAATGTAATGAAAAAAAACAACATGATTAATAACAGACTGATTATCAATCGTTGTTTGATGAAAAAATAGGTATTCAGAGATGATTAATTCAATTTTCTCACCTTCATGTTCAAGGCTTCCACACCTAGTGAAAAAGCGATGGCAAAATACAGATATCCTTTGGGTATGGCACCAACTTCTTGCCCGAAAATAACGGCATTTGATAAATGAGCACTTTCTGTAACCAACATAAATCCAATCAATATTAGAAAGGATAAGGCAAGCATTTGAATTGTAGGATTGTCATTGACAAATTTCCCTACCGGCACTGCAAAAATCATCATGATGATGATGGATACGACAACAGCCGCAATCATAATAATTAAGGCCCCTTCCAGACCATTTGTCATTCCTACGGCAGTCAATACAGAGTCAAAAGAAAACACAATATCAATTAATACAATTTGAATGACTACTGATGTCAATGATGATTTCACTTTTTTTGACACGGGTACCTTTTCTTCAATACCTTCCACTTTGTGATGAATTTCACTTGTGCTCTTATACAAGAGGAAAATACCTCCTCCCAGTAAAATTAAACTCTGCCCAGAGACACCGGCCTGTATCCATGACATATCGATGGTGAATAGGGCATCTTTCATGGCAATGATATAAGAGACTCCTATTAGTAGTAGTATTCTAAAGATCATGGCGAGCATCAAACCTAAGTTTGTTGCTTTTCTTATCTGGTTTTGTGGAAGTTTTCCGGCAGTGATCGAAATAAAAATAATATTATCAATTCCCAGAATGATTTCCAGAAAGGTCAATGTTAGAAAGGCCACCCACGTATCGATATGATAAAAAATTTCCATGCCTGTTTCGGTTTACGATTATTCTAATTTTTCAGCCCAGCCTTTTTGTTTGAAATTAGATCCTTTATAATAGGCGTTAAAGGTATAGGTGTTGTTTTTAATACCGGTAACCTTTACGTGAAAAGGCGTGCTGTCTAGCAGGGTTTTTGGATGTCTTTTCACCAGCACATATTCAAACTGACCAATCCATTCAATGTTGAAGGTATCTTTTATTCCATTGAAGTCTTCGATCTGAATGGAGTCATTTCTCATCGCATACGACACTGTTTCATTGTCTTCTAATGTTGTTTTAAAGGATCCTTTCTTTAATTCCTTAACATGAAGATTTGTGCTTTTAACACATGAGATGCTAAGGATTAAAATGACGCATAAACAACCTATATATCGCATATTAAATTCCAGTATAATTATGTGGGGTAATGGCTTTCAATTCTTGTTTTATCCTGTCATCAACCTCAAGCGTATCAATAAAGTCAGCAATAGATTTTTGATTGATTTCTGCATTGGTTCTGGTAAGACCTTTTAAGGCTTCATAAGGGTTAGGATAAGCTTCACGTCTCAAAATGGTTTGAATCGCTTCTGCAGCAACGGCCCAGTTTTCTTCCAAATCACGATCAAATGCTTCCTGATTCAAAAGTAGCTTGTTTAAACCTTTCAATGTTGACTTAAAAGATATGATCGTATGCCCCATGGGGACACCAATATTTCTGAGAACTGTAGAGTCTGTAAGATCTCGTTGTAATCTTGAAATGGGCAGTTTACCAGATAGATGCTCAAAAATCGCATTGGCTATCCCTAAATTTCCTTCACTATTTTCAAAATCAATAGGGTTTACCTTATGAGGCATGGCAGAAGAACCAACTTCACCCTTTTTAATTTTTTGCTTAAAATAGTTCATTGAAATATATTGCCAGACATCTCTGTTTAAATCGATCAATATTGTGTTGATTCTTTTTAAGCCATCAAATAAGGCGGCTAAATGATCATAATGCTCAATCTGTGTAGTAGGGAAAGAGTGACTTAATCCTAGGATGTCTTGAACAAAGTGACTTCCGAATGCTTTCCAGTCTTGTTCTGGATAAGCCACTTTATGGGCATTAAAATTCCCGGTTGCACCTCCAAATTTAGCTGCAAATGGAATCTCATTGATCAATTTGAGCTGTTGTTTGATGCGTTCTACAAAAACGTAGATTTCTTTTCCAAGCCTGGTTGGAGAAGCAGGTTGACCATGTGTTTTTGCCAACATGGAAATACCGCTCCAATCGTTAGAAAGACTTTCTAATTTCTCAACAAGCGTATTGATTTCAGGAATATAGATCGAATCGAAAGCATCTTTTAATGACAAGGGAACTGCAGTATTATTGATGTCTTGTGAGGTCAGACCAAAATGGATAAACTCCTTGTATTGCTGTAAATGTAAGTCATCAAATTTTTCTTTAATAAAATATTCAACCGCTTTTACATCGTGATTCGTGATTCCTTCGATTTCCTTTATTCTCGAAGCATCTTCAGTTGAAAAATTCACATAGATCTTTCTCAATGACTCAAAATGAGAAGCGTCAAAATCAGAAAGTTGCGCTAAAGGGATTTGACATAAGGCAATGAAATATTCAATTTCTATTTTCACCCTGTATTTGATCAAAGCCTCCTCTGAAAAATAAGAAGATAATCCTTCAATTTTGTTTCTGTACCTTCCGTCAATTGGGGAAATTGCATTCAATGCTGTCAAATTCATAATAAGTGTATTTTTATAAGCTGCAAAAATAGTTGATTAGTCCTTTTTATACATCATTATTCTATAGATTTTTTAATAATTTACGTGCATGTGCCTTGTATCCGCTACTTCCTGAATCTGCATTTTTTTGTAAAACCAGTCTTAATTCATCTTTGATCCAAGATTGTTCCTGTGACCATAATTTTAAGGTGTCCATGGCAAAGACCTGGCAGGCAACCTTGTGTTCTTCAATGAGCCAGTCAAAATTACAAGCAATGATCCTATCAATTTCTGAAGGGCTAAGTTTTGTATAGCTATATTCTTCCGAAAAGTATTGAGCTGACCAGAGAGAACATATTTTTGACACTGGCCGAAGTGCGCTTTCGTGTGATAAATTAGGCATGCCCTTGATGAATTGTTTTATATGGTCGTTTAACAGGCTGCAATCCTGGAGGCAAACCAACTCAAGAACCCAGGCGGCCTTGATGTGAAGAGGATCATCCACTTCAAAAGTTTTGATGACAAGATCAGGCAGCAGTGACAAATTATTTAATACAACCTTGGCTGCTTCATCTCTGTAAGATCGTTTGGCATTAACTACAATTGCCAATACCTCATTCATGTCATTATATGCCATTTATTGAATATTTATTTTCAGCTTAATGTTAGTTTTAATTAGAATGAATCCCAAAATAAGGGCCCATATGTTCCTTAAGGAATAAAATTAAAAAATATTTCTATTTTTACCTCATGAATTGGTTGCACGTCTTAGACAACAAATTCTAATTTTATTAGTTATTTAAGAAGAAATTTATCCAAATGTATAGAAGTATTTTGTTTTTGATTTGTTTTTTGAATCTTGGTTTTTTACAAGCGCAGGATGGTATCAATCAAACAGATGCCGATGGCGAGCGTCATGGAGTATGGAGAAAGTATTACAACAATGACAGAATCAGATATGCAGGTAAATTTGAGCATGGAAAAGAGGTAGGTGTGTTTAAATATTATTCAGCATCTAATTCTGACAACCCGATTATTGTCAAAGAGTTTAAAGAGAACAGTGATCTGGCAGAGGTCAGTTTTTTTACACCGTCAGGTTCATTAGAAAGTAAAGGATTGATGAGAGGAAAAGAACGGGAAGGAAAGTGGTTGTATTATCACGCTGATGGAAAATCTGTGATGAGTGAAGAGAATTATGTCGATGGGAAATTAGACGGCCCCTATAAGACTTTTTACCCTTCTGGGGAGTTGACCGAGATCACCACCTATAAGAATGGTGTGTTACACGGAAATTATAAAAAGTATTCTATCAAGGGATTTCTTTATCAAGACTTTAACTATGAAAGAGGGAAGCTCAATGGCATGGCGATTTACTACAGCCGTAAAACGGGTGATCTGATCAAAAAAGGTCCATTTAAAGATGACCTGAGGGTAGGCACCTGGGAGAATTATGTTGATGGCGAATTAGTGAGTACAGAGCAACCAGCTCTTAAGCCGGAGCGTGATTAAGCTTCATTCAATGACTTTTTTTAGAGGCTTTTACTAAACAAAGCCGACGATGTTCAAAATACCTTAAGTTTTTTGTATCTTTGCCGACGCAATTTTTTTATCATGAAAAGAGTTATCGTTGGTTTATCGGGAGGTGTGGATTCGAGTGTTGCCGCTTACTTGTTAAAGAAGCAGGGCTATGAGGTCATCGGTCTTTTTATGAAAAACTGGCATGATGATTCTGTGACCATTTCTAAGGAATGTCCATGGTTAGAAGATAGTAATGATGCCATGTTGGTAGCGCAAAAACTTGGGATTCCCTTTCAGGTTGTTGATCTGAGCGAGCAGTATAAAGAACGAATAGTTGACTATATGTTCAGAGAATACGAAATGGGAAGAACGCCTAATCCTGATGTTTTATGCAACCGTGAGATTAAGTTTGATGTTTTTATGGATATAGCAACGGATCTTGGAGCCGATTTTGTAGCTACAGGTCATTATTGCAGAAAATCATCGCAGGAAGTTGATGGAGAGACTGTTTTTAGTCTTCTGGCTGGATTGGATAACAATAAAGATCAATCCTATTTTTTATGTCAGTTATCGCAAGAACAGTTGTCAAAAGCACTGTTTCCTATTGGAGAACTAAACAAATCAGAGGTGCGTGAAATTGCAGCAGAACTTGACTTGGTGACGGCAGATAAGAAAGATTCTCAGGGACTTTGTTTTATCGGAAAGGTTAGGCTTCCTGAATTTTTACAGCAACAATTAAAGCCCAAGGAAGGTGTTATAGTACAAATTCCGAATGATTCAAGTATTTATGATAGACAGGTACCTGAATTTTCGAATCAAGAAGATGCGTTGATTTTTAAGAGTCAGAAATTTAGTTACTCTCTTGAAGACGGGAAGGAAGTAGGAAAACATCAAGGGGCCCATTATTTTACGAAGGGTCAAAGAAAAGGACTTGCGGTTGGAGGTACGGCTGAACCTTTGTTTGTCATTGATACCGATGTTAATGAAAATGTCATTTACGCAGGTGAAGGTAAGAATCATCAAGGTTTGTACAGAAATGTTTTGTTTGTAGACGCCTCTGAAATTCATTGGGTTAGAGAAGATATGGCCTTAGAAGTAGGGCAGGAACTCCATGTGCTCGCCAGAATACGATACAGACAACCATTGGAAAAAGCCATCTTGTACCGAGCGGAGAATGGCTTATATGTTTCTTTTGAGAATTCACAGTCTGCGATTACTGAAGGCCAGTTTGTCGCCTGGTATCAGGAAGACGAATTACTGGGCTCAGGGGTGATCAGCTGATTTAAGGACGACTAGCTTGTTTATTTTTAGCAGCATTTTTGCTGATCATTAACAAAAATATTCCGCCTAAAATTAAGAGTGCTGAAAGAAAAAGTTGAAAATTAAGCCGCTCATTTAGTAAGATTACGCCCCCAAGGGCAGCAAGTACAGGGACTAATAATTGAACAACAGAAGCCTGTAAGGTTGATAACCCTTTGAGAGCAGCGTACCAAATACTATAACCCAGTCCTGAAGTTATAACTCCCGAAAATATGGCCAATGCTACTCCTTTGACTGGGAAGGCAGACTCCTGAATTAGAAAAAAGAGAAGCAATATCAAGAATGGAAGGCTTCTTAAAAAATTATAGGCTGTGTCTTGCAAAGGGTTTTTTGCCGACTTCCCCCGTATCGAATAAAGGCCCCATCCGATTCCTGAGAGGCACATCAATATAAAACCCGAAATTGATGGAGTCGTTGCACCAGGTAACATCAGGTAAAGAAATCCACAAAGTGCAAGAATTACTCCGAAGTATTCGAGTCGGGTCATTTTGTTTCCTGAAAGCAGTGAATGACTAATCATGGTAATCTGAACAACCGCAAAAAGAATCAAAGCACCGGTTCCTGTTTCTAAAGAAACATAGGCAAATGAAAAAGCGGCTGCATAAATGAATAACATGATTGCTGAGATCCAGGAACCCTTTGATATTGTTTTCTTTGATTTTGCACGGGTTAATACAATCAGCATCAATACAAGGGCACCCGATAAAAGCCGCAGGATGGTAAACAAAGCAGGTCCTATATCCGTTTCCTTTAAGGCCATTCGACAGATGATAGAATTTCCGGCAAAGGCAATTAAAGCCAGGAGCGTAAGAAGTGAAGTCTTAGTCAAATAATTCAAAATGATATGTTTTTTTTAGCAGACTGGTTCTTCTCATATTTTACGAAGATAAACATTCAAAAATTGATGAAAAGCTATTAAATTTAACATCTAGAAAAAAAGGAAATGGCCCAGAAAACAACAAATAGTATCTGTGAATTACTTGGTATTAAGTATCCTCTTATTCAGGCTGGCATGGTGTGGGTGAGTGGTTATAAGTTAGCTGCTGCAGTGAGTAACGCTGGTGGCTTGGGATTAATTGGTGCCGGTTCCATGCATCCGGAAACGCTCCTGGAACACATTCAAAAATGTAAAAAGGCAACGAAAAATCCTTTTGGGGTAAATATTCCATTGTTTTATCCTGAAATGGATCGAATTCTGGATATTATTATCAGTGAGGAAGTGAAGATTGTTTTTACCTCAGCCGGAAACCCAAAATTGTTCACAAAATTTTTAAAGGATAAGGGAATAACTGTGGTTCATGTGGTGAGTAGTGTAAAATTTGCCATAAAATCTCAAGATGCTGGTGTTGATGCCATAGTGGCTGAAGGCTTTGAAGCCGGAGGGCATAACGGGAGAGAAGAAACCACTACCTTTACCCTGATCCCCATGATAAAAAAACATATCACTATCCCAATCATCGCAGCTGGAGGAATTGCGACGGGGCAAGGAATGTTGGCGGCCATGATCCTTGGCGCAGATGGGGTGCAGATTGGCAGTAGATTTGTAACTAGTCTCGAGTCTTCAGCACATCATAATTTTAAACAGGAAGTACTCAAGACTCAAGACGGAGGAACGGAACTTACTTTAAAAGAACTTACCCCGGTACGCTTGATAAAAAATGAGTTTTATTCAAAAGTTCAAGCGCTGTATCGTCAAAAGGCCGGTGTAGAGAAATTAGAAAAATTGCTGGGCAAAGGACGTGCAAAAAAAGGTATGTTCGAAGGAGATTTAAACGAAGGCGAGCTGGAAATAGGGCAAATAGCAGGCCTTATTGATGAAATAAAGCCAGCTGAAGAAATTGTCAAGGAAATTATAGGTGATCTGAGATTGGCTCAAAAAAATATGTCCTCCATCTTTTTTTAAGATTAAAACCCTGATATAAAGATGAAATCATCATTCTTTATTTCGGAATTTTAATCTCATACATTTTACGCGACTTATTATTTAATTTATTTTCTCGTAACCAGGGATTGTACATTTTCAATTCTTTGTAGTTTGTGTCAAAATTCTTAGCAAAAGCTGCAATATTTGTGATTACCGTATCTACCTTAACCGTATAAGTCGGGCCCAATACATACAGGTCTTCTTCCTCAAATTCAAACCCATATTTCTCAGGATTGCTCAAAATTTCTTTAGCAGCCACGATTCGTGGAATATAGCGCTCAGTGTTTTCTCCTGCCAATACATCGTAATAATCATCTACCATTTGTTGCCTTAATCTTTTCTCAATCCCAAAGTTTCCTCCGTGATAAGCAGCAGCTGCCAGGGTCCAGCTTCCAAGTCTTTCTTTGGCTTTGATCAGGTAATCGCAAGCAGCACGTGTTGCTTTCTCGAGGTGATACCTCTCATCAACATTATCATTTACTTCCAAGCCATTTTCTCTTCCGGCATCTTTTAACATCTGCCACATGCCTCTTGCTCCTGCAGGAGAGGTAACATTTCTCAGGTCGCTCTCGATCACAGCCAGGTATTTAAAATCATCAGGAACTCCTTTTTCTTTTAAAATCGGTTCTATCACCGGGAAATACTTATGCGTCCGTTTAAACCACAATAGCGCGTTTGACTGCCAATACGTGTTTACCAACAACTCCCTGTCAATTCTTTCACGTACATCCGTCTTGTCTAGCGCCACTGGCTCACCACAAAAATTTAGATCTTCAGGTATTTTTAGCGCTTTGATCTTATATGAATAGCTGTTGTCACCAGAGGTATCGATAGATGCCTGCGCTTCAGTAACTGATTTATTTACATTTGTTTCTGCATTGATAAAGAATACCGCTATAACAACAATACTGACCAATACAATGAATCGATAGGATCTGTTCATACAGTTAGATTTAAAAAAATTAGAAGGGATTTTCAAATGTAACAAAATTTTCTGCCATTTGATCTTTTTCAGCGAGAATTGGCTCATCAATTCCCCAATCAATATTTAGTTCAGGATCATTCCAGAGAATGGACGCTTCAGCCCCGGCATTGTAATAATCAGAACATTTATAATTCAATATAGTGTCATCCTCCAGGCTTAAAAAGCCATGTGCAAACCCTATAGGAATATAGAGTTGTTTTTTGTTTTCTCCACTTAAGACTTGCTTGAAGTGTTGCCCATAGGTGCTGGAGTCTTTTCTTAAATCAACAGCAACATCTAAAATACTTCCCTTTACGACGCGTATTAATTTGGATTGAGCATATGGGGGTAATTGAAAATGAAGTCCTCTGATCACCCCTTTTTGAGAAACAGATTCGTTGTCTTGAACAAATTGTTCTGTTATAAGAATTTCTACTTTTTTCTGGTTGTAGGCTTCCATAAAATATCCTCTGTCGTCTTCGTATACCCTTGGCGTCAACAGAATAATGTCTTCTATATGTGTCTTTTCCAATATCATGCTACTAATTCCTTCTCAATAATTGAACTAATTTTTTTTGCCTTCACAATAATCATGGCATGTGTTCCTCCTTCAAGCTTTATGCAATTCTTGACATGTTTAATAGGAAATATCTCATCTTTGGTACCATGAATATGTATGGTGTTTTTTAAGGGAGAATTCTGCTTCCAGTGCAACACATTGTGAATGGCCCAATTTAGATATTTTTCATCTCTTATACTCAAATATTTATTATATAATTCTGACTTTTTTTTGAGACGTGGATGGAAGTCATACTTGGAGAAGTCATCTATCTTAGATAGTTTTTTTGTAGGGAAAAATTTATAGGCTTTTGTGTTCTTAATAAAAAGCAGGCGTTTGGGCATTTCACTTCTGCATTTGATACTTGAAATTATGATCAGTTGTTTGACAGGTCGTATTTTACTAATTTCCTGTACAAGAATACCTCCAAAGGAGACTCCGATAAGAACTGGATTTTTATGTTTTATTTGCCTGGCAAACTTAGCGGCATAAACTGTTAGATCCTCATCTTTTAGGTCAGGAGCAACCCATTCCAGATAGTGCAATTCAAAACGCTTTTCAGACAATTGTATATACTCGAATATTTTAGAACTTGCCGCTAATCCGGGCATGAAATAGATATGTGTTTTGTCTTCCATATGCATAGTATGGATTCAAAAATACTAAATCTTTTTTCGATACATATACTTATGAAGGAAGTACTTTTTCTGTCGACCAATCAAAACGTACCATTCCGTCTTCATCAATATTTTTTAGCTTGACGGTGTGCATGGTATTTACTAAAAAAGGATCCCAAGGAGCTTTTACTTTTACATAATTCTGGGTGAATCCATGTATATAGCCCTTCTTGTTTTCTCCTTCGAAAAGTACATTCAATTCTGCTCCCAGCTGTGATTCATAAAAGGCCCTTCTTTTTTTTACAGACAAACCTCGTAACATTTTGCTTCTTTTGTTTCGGATGTTTTGTGGGACCACTCCCTTCATTTCGACGGCCTCGGTATTAGGACGTTCGGAATATGTAAAAACATGAAGGTAGGAAATATCCAGGTCTGAAAGCATTTCATAAGTTTCCAAGAATATATCATCGGTTTCACCCGGAAAACCAACGATAACATCCACACCAATACAGGCATGTGGCATGACTTTTTTAATGGATGCTACTCTGTCGCGATAAAGATCAGAATTGTACCTTCTTTTCATAGATTTTAGCAGGCTGTCACTACCACTTTGCAAGGGGATGTGAAAATGCGGAACAAAACTGCCGGATTGTGCTACAAAGTCAATGGTTTCATTTTTAAGAAGATTAGGTTCTATAGAGGATATTCTTACACGATGTATACCGTCCACCTGATCTAATGCTTTAACAAGATCAAGAAAGGTATGTTCATGTTTTTTGTTACCAAATTCTCCTTTTCCATAATCTCCAATATTGACCCCTGTCAGTACAATTTCTTTGATGCCTTTTTGTGAGATTTCTTTAGCATTGCTCAAAACGTTTTCTAAAGTATCACTTCTGGAAATACCTCGAGCCAATGGTATGGTGCAATAGGTACATTTATAATCGCAACCATCCTGAACTTTTAAAAAAGCCCTGGTTCTGTCACCAATAGAGTAGGAGCCGACATAAAAATCAGCCTCATCAATTTCGCATGAATGTACTTCGCCTATGTCATTTTTTGATAAATCCTGAATATAATCGAGCACCTTGAATTTTTCTGTAGCACCTAAAACCAAATCAACCCCATCGATATGGGCTAATTCAGCCGGCTTTAACTGAGCATAACAGCCAATGGCAATCAAAAAAGCATTCTCATTTTGCTTTAAAGCAGCTTTCACAATGGTTTTAAAACGCTTGTCAGCATTGTCTGTAACCGAGCAGGTATTGATGACATAGATATCGGCCACCTCATCGAACTCGACTCTTTCAAATCCTTTATTTTGAAAATCTCTTGCAATGGTTGAGCTTTCTGAAAAATTTAATTTACAGCCCAGGGTGTAGAATGCCACTTTTTTATCGGTCGTCATACTCATATCTTTAGCGCCGACAAAAGTACAAATTTTCGCTGAAAGAAAATTTCGGTGATATGATTAAAAAATCCTAAATGTATACGATTAATAGCTCAATCGAGCCATGACAGGTTCATGGTCAGAGAGACCAATCTCATAATTAGTATGTTCATTGACCTTGAAGTAGCTGTCTGATAAAATAAAATCGATGCGTAATGGGTAGCTGTTAAATGAGTAGGTTTTACCAAATCCTTTCCCAGATTCTATAAAGGAGTCATTAAAATCCGATTTCAACTTTGAGTAAGCCCAGGAAAAGGCCGTATTATTAAAATCGCCACTAATAATCGTTCTATACGAACAGGCATTTTTATGCTGTAAAAATTTCTCGACCTGTTCCTGTTGTTTGGTGAAAGATTTTTTAAGTCTGTAAATCAGTTTCTTAGATTGTTTTTCATCAAGATTAAGGTCAACACTATCAGGTTTTATTCCAAAGGATTCTAAATGAATATTGTAGATTCTTAAGGTGTCATTATTCCTGATCACATCGATAAAAATGGCATTGTTATTGGAATCTTCAAAATCAAGACTGCCTTTTTTTACGATGGGGTAATTGCTAAAAATGGCCAATCCGCTGCCTCTTTTTCCTCCATTCAATTCTTTGTAGGAATACTTATAATTGAAGGAATGCTTTTTGATAGGATAGAATTCCTGAAATGTAACAATATCTGGAGCCTGCTTTTCTATAAATTCAGCGATTTGTTCCGGAACGTCTTCTCTGTTGATCCAATTGTACTTATTAAACAGTCGGACATTGTAATTCATAATAGCAAAACTATTGCCGCTAACCACTGTTTTTGCTTTAAATTTATAGGGAAAAAAAGACAGTCCAACAGCCAATAACAAACAGAAAAAAGACAATAAAAACTGCTTTTTAATCCCAATGAGCAGCCAGTAAAGGATAAATAAAATATGGGCAAATAATAAAAGGGGTACCGCCAAACTCAATATAGACAGTAGAGGAAAGGATTTGGGAGCAATATAGGGTATGGTCAGGGAGGCAAAGAACAATAGGGCCAACAGGTTGTTGACAAAAAACACAATTTTATTTAAAAACGACAAATTTTTCAAGAGGGGGATCGTTTTAAATTATTTTTTACCAGCTTTGAATAAATAATCTTTTTCTTCTTTTGTCAGGGTATCATAGCCTGACTTACTTATTTTATCCAGAATACTGTCTATCCTTTGTTGTTGTTCAGACTTTGTTTCTTTTTGATGACGACTGGTTTTTTGCTTGGTGTTTTTATAAACAGTTTTAAGGGGTTGTTTTTTATTTTTAGAAAATAAACTTTCAAAGCTATCAATAAAACTCTTCCCCTGATTTAAGTAATTGGTTAGCAAAAACCCAATTAGAGAACCTCCTAAATGCGCCAAGTGACCTCCCGCATTTCCGGCAGGAATTTGAACGATATCTAATACCACCAATGCAATAGCAATATACAACAATTTGATGTTTCCTATAAATCTAAATCGAAGTGAGTACTGGGGTATATGTGTGGCGATTCCGATAACCACTGACATCACACCAGCAGAGGCACCTACCAGTAAGGATTGTCTCGTTTGTAGTCCTGGCAAGAAGTTATACGACAGGATATAAATCAGACCCCCCGAAATTATACCAAGAAATAGGTAGGCTAAAAACTGTTTTGGGCTAAAAAAATCCAGAAAAAGATTCCCAAAATAGAATAACACAATCATATTAAACAGAATATGAAAGAAGCCGGCATGTAAAAAACCATAGCTTATAATGGTCCAGGGTCTGAACAACAAGAGATCAAAATCTGGTTTGAGCGAAAACCAGGTCATGATAAAATTACCATCTATTTGGAAAAGAAATGAAAGCGTATTGAACAAGTAGGTCAATATGAAAATAACCACGTTGAGAATAATGATTTTCTCCACAACATTTCTTCCAAGAAAATTTTGATATAAATTTGTAAACCAATTCATAAAAGATCTCTTTTTAATTCCAACGGGTAAATTGATTTTTTTGCCAGTATTTCATCATTATAAAGCCAATTAATGCACCCCCCACATGGGCAAAATGCGCTATACCTCCTCCAAAAATAGAAAATCCCGTAACGCCTGAAAAAAGATCAAGAGCAATTAGAACAGGGATAAAATACTTGGCAGCAATTGGAACCGGTAAAAAGATCAAGGCCAGTTTTGCGTTCGGGAAACTCATACCAAAGGCTACCAAAACTCCATAGATTGCCCCTGAAGCACCAACTGCAGGAGTGTTATATATCTTGTAGATCTCTGATAATTTCGATTCAGGAACTGCATCTAATATTCCTGAATTATAACTGCCCGTCTCTAAAAGCTTCTGTATGTCCCCAGCCTGCATGCCAATTGAAATCAATTCATTATAGATACCATTAAATTGAAAGTAATTGACTCCAGTATAAATCAATCCTGCTCCAATTCCTGCAGAAAAATAAAAGAATAAAAATTTATTTCGGCCCCACATCTGTTCCAAGGGAGAACCAAAGGCCCAAAGTGCATACATATTGAATAAAATATGCATAAAGCCCCCATGCATAAACATATGCGTTACAAACTGCCAAAAGCCAAAATGTTCATTCTGAGGAAAATATAAAGCAAACCAGGATCCGAAGTTTGGACCTAAAAAGGAGCTGGCTGCAAAAAAGATCACGTTTAAAATGATCAAATGTTTTATGGCATCTGTAAGTTTACCCATATTGTTAGGAGTTAAATTTGTCTTCCAGGTCTTCTAATGACAAGGTGACATATGTTTTTTTACCAAAAGGTGAATAGTTTGGTTCTTTACAAGAGAATAGTTTATTTAAAATATTTTCCTGTTCTTTATTATTGAGTGCCGTTCCTGCTTTAATTGCCAGGCTTTTTGAAAGACTCTTGGTAATCAAATCTATTTGACTAAAACTTGACTCAGGAACCTCATTCTTAAAATTGTCGATTAGTGATTCTAATATGCCAACCACTTGTTTTTCTGAAATTGTACTGGGAATTGCATTCAGAACCAATGACTCTTCCTGAATTTCTCCGATGATAAATCCAGCACTTTGAAGGTCTTGTTCTATGAGTTGAACAACACTTACATCATTTTTACTGATACTGACTTTAAGTGGAAAAAGCAATTGCTGGTGGCCTATTCCTTCCATGGTGACCTTTGCCAGGTATTCTTCGTATAAGATTCTTTGATGCGCCGCATTCTGGTCAATTAGAACCATACCTGATTTAATAGGACTGGCGATGAATTTTAATTGAACCTGAAAGGTTTTAGAGGCTTTCGCCTCAGCAGTTTCGTCAAACAATTCCTGGCTGACATTATCAATATCAACAGTAATGTTTTCAATGAGCTCTTTTTCAGGATGGTCACTTAAATACAAAGCTTCCCATTGAACATCTTTTGAAACTCTTTGCTGTTTGATTTTTCCATAGCCTTCATTCTTAAAAGGATTGAAATCCTGGTCAATTTCTATGGCCGGGCTGCTAATGGTCGTTTTGTTCTTATAGGCATAGGGCGTGTCAAGACTGGCATCACGATCAAAATCAAGGCTTGGAGCTACATTGTACTGACCAAGACTATGTTTAATAGTAGATCGGATGATGGCATACAGATCACGTTCATTATCAAATTTGATTTCAGTTTTTGTCGGGTGAATATTGATGTCAATACTATCAGCCGGCACATCTAAATATAGAAAATAGGAGGGGTGGTAGCCATGATTTAACAAGCCATCGAAGGCATTCATCACCGCGTGATGTAAATAATGACTTTTAATAAAACGATTATTGACAAAAAAGAACTGTTCGCCTTTTTTCTTTTTCGCAAATGAAGGTTTTGAGATAAACCCATTTATAGTAAGAATATCGGTCTCTTCTGCTATTGGGACCAGTTTTTCATTAATGTTCTTTCCCATGATGTTCACAACACGCTGTCTCGTATTGCTGATCCATTGAGAAGAAGTACCCGCTGGCAGATTGAATATTTCGTTGTCGTTATGTGTTAAAGAAAAAGCGATATGAGGATACGTAAAAGCCACCCTTTGAAACGCATCAATAATATGCCTCGTTTCAATGGCATTGGATTTCAGAAAATTTCGCCTGGCCGGAATGTTGTAAAATAAATTTTTTACCATAAAAACAGATCCTTCTGAAGTAGCTGTTTCTTGTTGTGATAAAAATTCTCCTCCGTTTATTTTGATCTCTGTTCCAAGAGTGTCATGTTTGGTTTTCGTTTTCAATACTACATGAGAAATGGCAGCGATCGAGGCAAGTGCCTCTCCTCGAAAACCATTTGTATGCAGATCAAACAAATCGGTAGCTGATTTTATTTTTGAAGTTGCATGCCTTTCAAAAGCCATTTTTGCATCTTTGGGACTCATTCCGATGCCGTTATCAATTACTTGGATCAGGGTTCTTCCGGCATCTTTGACAATCAATTTTATGCTTGTTGCCTTGGCGTCCACAGCGTTTTCCAGCAGTTCTTTCACCACTGATGAGGGGCGTTGAACGACCTCTCCTGCAGCGATTTGATTAGCCACATTATCGGGAAGTAATTGAATGAAATCTGACATTAAAACAGGGTATGCAATTCAAATAAATAAGCTAAAATTCCTACCAAAATGGTAATAATGACAGCAAGACGTAAATTTACGGCTCTGTTAGCGGATACTTTTTTATGCCGTTTCCAATTTGATTTTAACTGATCTTTAGAAATTGTAATTTTCTGTAAATCTGGTGAAGCGCTATTGCTATTTTTATATTGTTCTTTTAATTTTTCCAAACGCTCTTTGCGCTCGTCATAATAGCGAGGCTTGTAATTAAATACATAATGAGCTCTTGGTTTAAAAGCTTTTCCGAACATAGCAGGTCGTTTTGCGATTATAACAAAATTACTGAAATTACATCAGCTTGTCAAATAAAGTTCTGTTAAAAGGTATTCGTAAATTTAAAGTGCCTGAACTAAAGGCCTTGTTTCAATGCGGCCATTTTTATAGCAGCAACAGCACATTCTACACCTTTGTTACCATGTATTCCTCCTGAACGCTCTATCGATTGCTGTTTGGTATTGTCGGTCAAAACACAAAAAATAGTAGGTGTATCAAAAGTTAAATTGAGGTCAACAATTCCCTGAGTAACTCCTTCGCAAACAAAGGTGAAGTGTTCAGTTTCTCCTCTGATTACATTGCCAATGGCTATGACGGCATCCAACTCATGATTGTTCAGCAGGTGTTTGCATCCATATACCAATTCAAAACTACCAGGAACTTTTATGGCATGAATGTTTTCTTGAAGGGCACCATGAGACAACAAGGTCTCTACAGCTCCATCATGCAAATTTTGGGTAATATCTGGATTCCATTCTGAAACTACAATTCCAAACCGTAAGCTTGAAGCATCAGGAATGCTTTCGTTATCATAAACGGATAGATTTGTAGTTGCCATAGAATTTAGTTTTGTGCCAATTGAGCCCTTTGAATAAAGATATTGATATTCTTAGCTTCTTCTGATGTAGAATATTCATCCTTTATGGTTGTATAGTAAGCCTCAGCTTCGCTATATTTACCTAATTCCATAGCAATATTCCCTGCTCTGAATAAATATAAAGGAGATGTAAAATTATTATCTTTAACTTTTGAAGCGTCCACATAATATTGTAAGGCATCTTCTGGTTGCTCGATCTCAACAAATGCATCACCAATATTTCCTTTGGCTAAAGCCGCCAGCATATCATCCTCAGAAGAGAAATCACTTAAATATTTGATGGCACTTTCATAATCACCGGTTTTAAGAAATGCAATTCCGCTCATGTATTTGGCTAAATTACCAGCCTTGGTACTTCCGTAATTGTCAACGATGTCGATCAAACCATATTTACCATCAGCACCATTCAAACTTAAGCTGTATAAAGAATCAACTGATGCTGTAGTGTTTTGCGCTTCTTCAAAATATCTTTTTGGAAAAGCGAGTTCATCTGCCGCCTCTTTTTCTTTTGGTTCAACAATGTATTTGTTGTACGCTAAAAACGCAAGAATTATAGCAGCTACAGCTATTAATCCAGAGAAAATAATCTTTTGATTCTTTTGGACCCATTGTTCAGATCTTGAAGCTGTTTCATCTAAGGTGTTGAATACTTCAGCAGTTGTACTTTGATCCTCAATGTTTACTTGATTACCTTTCTTTACTTTATTACCTCTTTTTTTATAAGTCGCCATCCGTAATTTTATTAATTGCGCAAAAATAAAATTTTTATTCAAATTATTGACTTAATTTAAACTTAATTTTTGTTTTTTTGCAGGGTTATCTTCGATGAAATAGATATAAGGCTAAAATATTAAAAACTAGCATTTTAGACTTTGATTTTGGAGATGCGGAATAAATGAACCTCCCTAATTTCATGAGTGAAGGTTAAACCAAGGTTTTTATCTATGATTTTAGAACGTATTGCTCTTATTAACTTTAAGAATTTTTCAGAAAAATCTTTTTCTTTTGACGAAAAGATCAATTGTCTGGTGGGTAATAATGGTGTGGGTAAAACCAATGTGTTGGAAGCAATTTATTATTTGTCACATACCAAAGGATATTTTAATTCGGTCGCATCTCAAAGTATAAAACACGGATTTGACTTTTTTGTTTTAGACGGAGTATACCATAAAGAGAATCGTGAAGAGCACGTACATTGCAGCTTAAAGAAGGGGCATAAAAAAGTGATGAAACGCAATGGCAAAGAATATGAAAAATTATCGGATCATTTTGGATTGTTTCCCCTTGTTATCATTTCTCCGTCAGACACAAATTTAATCAGTGAAGGCAGTGATTTAAGACGGAAATTCATGGATATGATCATCTCCATGAGCGATAAAGCTTATTTTCAAGATCTGATTCAATACAATAAAACATTGAGTCAACGAAACTCACTTCTGAAATACTTTGCCGCCAATTTCACATTTGACAGAGATAATATTGAAATATATGATGATCAGTTAATTACTTTTGGAGAAAGAATTTATGAGAAGAGAAAGGCTTTTATTAAAGAGTTTGAGCCTATCTTTAATAAAAGGTATCATCATATTATAGAAAAGTCTTCAACGGAAGGCACCTTAGAACAGGTATCTTTAACATATAAAACGCAATTGGAGGAGGTAGGTTTTAAGGCACTGCTTGACCGGAGTCTGGAGAAAGACAGGGTATTGCAATATTCTTCGGCAGGAATTCATAAGGATGATCTGCTTTTTCAAATTAATGGCTATCCGATAAAAAAAATAGGTTCTCAAGGGCAACAAAAATCCTTTTTGATCGCTTTGAAGTTAGCCCAGTTTGATTTTATCACAAATAAGGCTGAGATCAAACCCATTTTATTGTTGGATGATATTTTTGACAAACTGGATGATCAAAGAGTAGGGCAGTTGTTGCATTTGGTCAATGATGATAGTTTTGGTCAATTATTTATTACCGACACACATGATGCTCGAACAGAGGCACTAATTAAAAATACAGGTCAATCT
>CAYQPI010000027.1:0-4340 GCA_964419405.1 uncultured Flavobacteriaceae bacterium | reverse complement strand
ATGCTCCAGTGTCTTATTGTCTCTTGGAATGCGAACAGGGGAGGAGGTTCTCGACTCGGGAGCATGAACTACGGCTTCATTGGTGAGGTATCCTTTCATAGAGGAATTAAATTGTCTAAAACCTTCCTGTAAAGATGTATGGATGAATCCAGGAAGTAGGGCGCCTAATTCTACACTCGTTGTCCCCGGAGTATAGGATGTTTTGGGAATATCATTTGATAGTTTTCCTTTGGTGAAATCAACCAGCCTTTGAGCAGGTACTTTTTGTGTTTTGCCTCCTAATTCCCAAGCTTTTTGTTCTATGCTTTTTTGAAAGGCCATGCCGCTTAGGGGTCCATATTTTTCAAAAGGCTTGAAATCTTCGAGACCTAGAGAGACAACAATTCCGGAGTTGGAAGTAGGCTGGTCCCTTTTGCTGGGCGACCATCCATTGGTGACTACTTCTCCAGGTGCGGTAGCGCAAGGGGCAATAACCCCACCAGGGCACATGCAGAAAGAATACACCCCCCTATTATTAACTTGTTTCACCACGGCGTAGGGGGCCGGTGGAAGGTATTCTCCACGATTGTTGCAATGGTATTGAATCTGATCAATGAGCTGTTGTGAATGCTCAACTCTTACACCAAGTGCAAAAGGCTTTGCTTCGATATGAATCTTTTTTTTATACAATAATTCAAAAATATCACGAGCCGAATGGCCGGTAGCGAGAATTACTTTATTTGCCTCTATCCGGTCACCATTTTGAATAATGACAGCTTGAATTTCCTGGTTCTTTATTTGAAGATCGGTGACCCGGGTGTTAAACAAGATTTGGCCTCCATATTGAATAATGGTTTCTCTGATTCTTTGAATTATTTTGGGAAGTTTATTGGTCCCGATATGCGGATGTGCATTTATGCCAATGTCTTTATTTGCTCCATGAGCGATCAACAAGTCAAGAATTTTGTTGACATCCCCTCTCTTTTTAGAACGGGTATACAATTTCCCGTCAGAGTAGGTTCCAGCTCCACCTTCTCCAAAGCAATAGTTAGAATCTTCGTTTACGCTGTGATGTTTGGTTATTGCGGCTAAATCCCGTCTTCTTTCTCTAACGTCTTTGCCTCTTTCCAATACAATGGGTTTTAGCCCTTTTTCTATGAGTTTCAAAGCTGCAAACAAACCAGCGGGTCCGGCACCAATTACGATTACTTCCTGTGACTTTGACACATCCTCGTAGTTAGGTATCTCTGGCGAATCCAGTACTGGAGCCTCATTGACAAATACCAATACCTTGAGATTTATTTTAACGGCCTTCTGTCTGGCATCAATGGATCGTTTGACTATTTCAATATGCTCAATATCTTTTAGAGGAAGTTGGTATTCCTTGGAGATAAATGTTCGAAGCAAACCCTCTTTATGAGCAGTTTCAGGACTGACACGTATTTGAAATTCTTTTTGCATAATGTGAATTATAAACCCCTGAAGGAACTAACTGAATTGGTCTCGTTAAATAAAGAAATTCCACACAAGTCCAAACCTAATTACAAAATCTCTGTAGGGATAGGTTGGAGCTGAATAGTAGTTTTTTTCTGTAAAGCTCGAGTTGAAATGCTCTAGTTTAAAATAGACCCGCATTGTTTTTACCCTAAAATTAACAAAGAAATCCAGCAGCGGAAAGCCGCCATATTCTCTTTCATTTTGTAAATAGAATTCTGAGATTAACGGATTGTAGGCATTCATCAAATATTTACTAAAATAACTAAAAGTAACTCCGGTTTCAAGATACAATGGTTTACCCTTAAAAACATAATTGGCATAGTATAAGGTGTTGCGGGTTATAAAATCAGGAACCCTAAGAACATCTTCACCACTGGTTACTTGTTGGTATATGAACTGATTGTCAAGTGCAAATTTTCCAAACCTGATTTCCTTACTCAGCATTATTTTAAAGTAATTGACTGCTTCAGTTGATTGTTTGGGTGCAGTTTGTCCTGAATCTTCGTCTATATCGAAATAGGCATAATTATCGATATTGGAAAGATGGGCCGAGGCGTAGATCCATCTGTCTGAATCAAAAACGATATCGAGCCCGTTTATATTCTCATTTTTAAATTCATTCTGCCAATTGTAGTTCTTATAATCACTCTGATTTAAAAGAAAATTAAAGTTTGGAGTACGACTATTGCTGTATACACGTCCGCTGGCAGTAAAAACACTGTCAGTTTTAAAACTAGCCATTGCCGAATAGGCATGTCCGGTCAGGTCTCCAGAAATGACTTGTGATGCATCCACATCGAGATTGAACTTTTTAAATTTTGTATGCCATTCACCGCCAAGGGCAAAACTATTTCCTTCCAGTTTAGAATCGATGACGCCATCTTCAGTGATCACAATACTTTTATAACTATAGTTGTAATAGTAATTATTTACCTTAAAACGGACCTCTCCCAAGGTGATTGGAGAATTTAATGAAATATAGGCTTCGTTATACAACTTTGAATACTTTGCATCGTCAGAAATATCATTTGAAAATGCAGGCCCAAATATGCGATTGGCATTGTCCTGCTCATACTCATAATGCTTTCTTTCAAAATTGAACTGATGACCTATTTTGAGATCGGAAGGGATACTTTTTAAACTGTCTTTTTTGTTCCACAAGACATAGAAATGATCAAAATAATACCGATTTCCACGAACAGAGTTTTGCGCATCAGTAAAGTTGGTTTCTAGTCTGGCACGGTCTCTGAAATTAGGGTCATTCGATTCAAAATAACCAATTGATTCATCGGTAAGTCCACCATTTTGTTCATTGTTCAGATCCTGAGCAACCAAGTGGCCGCGAATAAAATATTTCTTGTTTTTGGTATGGTAACTCATGGTAATTCTCGCGGCACCATGGTCACTTAGTGAATGTCTGTATTTACCAAGAGACCGAATACTTTTAAAACTAAGGGAAGCATTGAATTGCCGGGAAAGATTAAAAGTAAACAGGGCATCGAGTAGATGACCTTGTTCTAATACGGTTGACCACATCAATTCAGTCGTTGGTGTTGGAACACTATAATACTTGATATCCTCCACCTCATAGTAATTAGCATGCTGGGCTCGGGCACCTATTTTTGGATAGGTCGAATTGACATCAAAGGTGTAAGCCAGTGAATTATAAGACTGTCCGGGGTTATGGAAAGACATTTTTTCGAAATGATCTTTGCGTTCAAGATTAAAGTTATAGTATTTTTTAATATTCAGCGTCGTATCTACAAAAGTGGTGTCGAGCTTAAAATCGATTACTTTATAATCTGTGTGATAGGTTTTGTCACTTAATTCTATTTCAACTTCGTCGGTATAGATTTTTGCCGTATCTCCATATTCATCCACAAACCTGTTGTCTAAGGTGTTCAACTGTCCATCGTTTATCTGAGCAAAGCAAACGGCTGAAGTTAATATCAAAAGTAAAAGGGAGACTTTCCTTAGCATGGATATTTTTAATTGTAGACAAAGGTAAAATTTTTGAGCATATTATTTGACTCAAATTGTCCAGTCTTCCTTATTTTTGATAAGAGATCAAAACATGTTAGCACCGAAGTACTCAACATTTAAGTTAGAAGCTGGTACAGATGAAGCCGGTAGAGGTTGTCTGTCTGGTCCTGTAGTAGCTGCCGCCGTTATTTTACCTGCAGATTTTAAACATAAGATGCTGACTGATTCTAAGCAACTTTCTGAGAAAAAGAGGCAATTGTTGCGTCCTATTATAGAAAAAGAGGCCCTGGCCTATGGGGTTTCATTTGTGTATCAGCAGGAAATAGATGAGATCAATATTCTTAATGCTTCGATTCTTGCCATGCATAAATCGATAAATAAGTTAAAAATAGCTCCTGAATTTATAATTGTCGATGGCAATAAGTTTAAGAATTATAAAAAGGTGCCCCACCAAACCATTGTGAAAGGCGATTCAAAATTTCTTAGTATCGCGGCAGCTTCCATATTGGCCAAAACCTATCGGGATGAGTACATGGAAAAAATTCACCTCGAATTTCCTGAGTATAATTGGTCGAAAAACAAAGGCTATCCTACAAAAGAACATCGGCAGGCCATTAAAGAATTCGGTTCGACTTCGTATCACAGAATGAGTTTTAAATTGCTTCCGGAGCAATTGACTTTGCACCTTAAATAATCAGATAATCACCTAAAAATATACCTAAAATGAAACGTTTCTTGACCCTTAGTTTTTGTAGCCTGATATTACTCTCCTTTCAAAGCAGTGTGATCAAAGTAAGAACGGGCGAAATTTTTAAAGTAGTGCTGGCATCGAATCAATCTACGGGATATTCATGGCATTGGGAGAATAAAAGCAAGGAGAA
>CAYQPI010000026.1:0-3853 GCA_964419405.1 uncultured Flavobacteriaceae bacterium | reverse complement strand
AAAGCAGGTGAGAGAAACCCTTGAAAAACTTCAGGGTAAGTCTAAGAAAGGAAAAGGAGCTAAGTACAGAAGGGAAAAAAGAGATCTTCACCGTCAGCAGGTTGAAAAAGATATCGAACAACAGGAAGCAGAAAGCAAAGTTGTAAAGGTTACAGAATTTGTGACGGCCAATGAGGTTGCAACGATGATGAATGTTTCGGTGACTGAGGTTATCTCAGCTTGTATGTCATTGGGAATGATGATTTCTATGAACCAACGTTTAGATGCTGAAACGCTGACAATTGTTGCTGAAGAGTTTGGATACAAAGTTGATTTCGTAGGTGCTGAAGTAGAAGAAACGGTTGAAGAAGAGGTGGATCGACCTGAAGATCTAGAGCCAAGAGCTCCGATTGTGACTGTCATGGGTCACGTTGATCACGGTAAAACATCCTTACTGGATTATATTAGAAAAGCCAATGTTATTGCCGGTGAATCTGGAGGTATTACACAGCATATTGGTGCCTATGCAGTAGAACTGGAAGATGGACAGAAAATTACATTCTTAGATACGCCTGGTCACGAAGCATTTACAGCGATGAGGGCTCGTGGTACTCAGGTGACAGATATTGCGGTCATTGTTATTTCTGCAGATGATGCGATCATGCCTCAAACAAAGGAGGCGATCAGTCATGCCCAGGCAGCTGGTGTGCCGATAGTTTTTGCCATTAATAAAATTGATAAGCCAGATGCGAATCCTGACAAGGTGAAGGAAGAATTGGCGCAAATGAACCTTTTAGTAGAAGACTGGGGAGGTAAAATTCAATCTCATGATGTATCTGCCTTAAAAGGGACAGGTGTGCAGGAGCTTCTTGAAAAAATCCTGTTGGAGGCTGAATTATTAGAATTAAAGGCCAACCCAAATAAAATTGCTAACGGTTCTGTAGTTGAAGCCTTCCTGGACAAAGGAAAAGGATATGTGGCCACTGTGCTTGTTGATGGAGGTACCCTGAGAGTGGGTGATTATATCTTGGCGGGACACCATTCCGGTAAAGTGAAAGCACTTCAGGATGAAAGAGGAAACAATATTAAAGAAGCAGGTCCTTCAAGACCAGTTTCAATTCTGGGGCTTGATGGAGCACCACAGGCGGGTGATAACTTTAAGGTATATGAAGATGAGCGTGAAGCTAAACAAATTGCAGCTAAACGTTCTCAATTAAGTCGTGAACAATCAGTTAGAACGCAACGTCATATCACGCTTGATGAAATTGGAAGGAGAATTGCCCTTGGAGGCTTTAAAGAATTGAACATTATCTTAAAAGGTGATGTGGATGGTTCTGTTGAAGCGCTAACAGATTCTTTGCAGAAATTATCAACTGAAGAGATTCAGGTCAATATTATCCACAAAGGTGTGGGAGCAATTACTGAATCAGATGTACTATTGGCATCTGCATCAGAAGCGATTATCATCGGATTTAATGTGAGACCTTCTGCCAGTGCAAGACAAATTGCAGAGAAAGAAGAAATTGACATCAGAAATTACTCTATCATTTATAAGGTAATCGATGAGGTGAAAGATGCTATGGAAGGGATGTTATCTCCTGATATTGTTGAGGAAATTACAGGTAATGCTGAGATCAGAGAAACCTATAAGATTTCAAAAGTGGGAACTATTGCAGGTTGTATGGTTCTTGACGGAAAGATTTACAGAAGTTCCAAGATCAGATTGATTAGAGATAATGTGGTTATTTTTACAGGAGAACTGACCTCCTTAAAACGATTCAAGGATGATGTGAAAGAAGTATCTAAAGGATACGATTGTGGTATGCAGGTGAAGAATTACAACGATATCATGGTCAATGATATTATCGAAGCATACCAGGAAGTAGAAGTTAAGAAAACGCTGAAATAATCAGTAGTCTTATAAAAATAAAAACCCGATCAGTTGATCGGGTTTTTTTATGGCTCATTAAAAAGCAGGTGTTTATTCTTTGCTCATACTATTATTTTCTCTGTCAATATCGGCCATAAGATTTTTAGGATCGATCTGTACAGATGTTACGTTCTTTTCAACAGAAATTTCATAGCCAGGGCTCACCCATGACCAGGCTTTTAAAACAGTAGCCTCAGTTGGTTTTTGACCATACATCATGGTTAGTGGAATATTGAATTCTTCTGAGCTCCCATCCTCATACGTTACGGTGAGGTCGATGGGCATTGGCATTGACCCTTTGTTTTCAAGATGGATCTTTTTACCATTTATGGAAGTTACGGCATAGTCAATGACTCTGGTCGTACTAATCCAATAGTTTAAATACCATTCAAGTTGCAGTCCTGAAACTTTTTCGGCAGTTCTCTTGATATCATTAGGAGTTGGGTGCGTAAACTTAAATTCCTCATAATACTTTAAGAGGGTCTGATCAAGGTTTTCCTTACCAATGATATAACCTAATTGAGACAAAAAGATACTTCCTTTGCTATAAGCCGAAATGCCATGAGCCAAATTGGAATCGTAGCGATCTGCAAAGCTGGTCAAAGGTTCTTGTTTACCGCTTTTCACCAGGTAAAAATAGCCATTATAAGAACCTGAATTCGGCAATTCCTTCTTTTGATCCATCACCTCATTCATGGCATTGGCAGAAATATATGAGGTAAATCCTTCATCCATCCATTCGTGCTTTGTTTCATTGGTCGCCAAAACAAACTGAAACCATGAATGAGCCAATTCATGTGAAGTTGTTCCGATCAACGAGCCTAATTTTTTACCACCTGCAATTAAGGTACACATGGCATATTCCATACCACCATCTCCTCCTTGGATCACAGAATATTGTTTATACGGATAAGGCCCGATATGTTTATTGAAATAAGCAAGAAGTTGTTGCGTCTTAGCTGGCAATTGTTTCCAGTTGTCAATCACCTCCTGATTGTCATTCTTGTAGAAAAAATGCAATTCTACGTCATTTTCGCCCATTACTGTTTCATGAATATAGTCCGGATCTGCTGCCCAGGTAAAGTCATGTACATCTGGAGCGATAAAATGCCAGCTCAATTTATCACCTTTAGGCTGGTTTAATTTTTTATCAGGATCCTCATATCCATGGCCAATCTCCTGCGGATTTTGCAAGTAACCAGAACCACCTATGGTATAATCTTTATCGATGTGAATCGTGACGTCAAAATCACCCCATACACCGTGAAATTCTCTGGCGATATAAGAATTAACATGCCATCCTTCAAAATCATATTCAGCAAGTTTTGGGTACCACTGAGCCATTGACAAAGCTACACCATCACTGTTATTTCTCCCTGCACGACGAATATGCACCGGCACCTGAGCCTCAAACTCCATGTCAAAGGTCGTTTTTTTACCTGATTCAATAGGCGTGTTCAGAGATACCTTCATAACAGTTCCTATCACCTCGTAGCTAACCTCCTTGCCATCTTGTTTTAAGGAATGAATTTTTTGATAGCCAATTTCATCCGGTTTTAATTTAGCGATACGGCTTTCATATTCAGGGTTTTCTTTGGTGCCCTTATTATCTGACATTCTTCCATCAGGATCGGCGATATGCTGCAATCTGATATCCATGTCACTTGCAGGTTGAACGGCATTGAACTGAAGATGATAAAATACCTCATTCAATACGTCAGGAGAGTTATTGGTATAAACCAGTTTTTGCTTTCCTGTGTATTGGTATTTTTCTACGTCTACATCAATATCCATGGTATAGTCGACATGCTGTTGCCAATACGTATTTTGTTGTCCAAATACATGCAAACACAGAATGGTGAATGCAACTAGTGTAAGATTTCTTTTCATTGTATACGTTGTATTAATAGAAAGCTACAAAGGAGCAGTGATCCTTTGTAGCTT
>CAYQPI010000025.1:0-8335 GCA_964419405.1 uncultured Flavobacteriaceae bacterium | reverse complement strand
TTTTTATTTGTTAAAGAAAGTGTTGAACGAAAAGATGTCTTAAGATTAGCTCTTTGTGGCTTGCTTGGGGCTGCCGCTAATATGTTGTTTTTTTTCCATGGTATTAATTTAACATCACCTGTTGATGCTTCAATAATTATGACCGTCACACCTGTTATTGTGCTCGTTTTTAGCTTTTTCATCTTAAAAGAACGCATTACCAAAAAGAAATTAATAGGTATAACCATTGCAGGAATTGGGGCCATATTTCTTATCTTATATGGAAATAAAGCCGCAGGAACCAGTTCGTTTCTTGGGAATTTGTTTGTGTTTTTAAATGCCGCTTGTTATGGACTGTATCTCGTTATTGTAAAAACCTTAATGAAAAAATACAATGCCATAACTGTTATTAGTTGGATGTTTTTATTTGGATTGCTGTTTATTTCCCCTTTTACTCTAAATGATTTTACTAGCACACATTTTGAAGCCTTTACCACAAACACCTATCTGGTTATTGGCTATGTTGTTCTGTTTACAACCTTTTTTGCTTATTTATTTAATATTTATGCACTTAATTATGTGTCACCATCGGTAACGAGCAGCTATATTTATTTACAGCCTGTTATTAGTTTTTTAATGGTAAGCCTGTATGCTTATGTTCTAATGAAAGATGAATATGCCCAAGACATTAATCTTATAAAAATATTAAGTTGTTTAATGGTTGTTATTGGGGTATATATTATCAGTAAACCATCAAAGAAATTAGCTTAAGCACAACAATGTTGATATGTTTTAGTTTAAATAAATACAGATTGCTTTTACTTTATTATTTTTACAGCATTAATCCATAACTTCATGAGTTCATCATTTGAAAAACACCAGAAACGCAGACTTATTTCATCCTACTTCTCGGTGGTTTTAAGCATTGCTTTAGTACTGTTTTTATTAGGATTATTGGGCATGTTGATCTTAAACGCAAAAAAAGTGTCTGACCATTTTAAGGAACAAGTGGTTGTTACCATTTACTTAAAAGACAATGCTAAAGATGTTGAAACCAAACAACTTGAAAAAAGTTTGGCTATGGCTGATTATGTAAAATCTACTGAATATGTTTCGAAAGAACAGGCTGCAGAATTTATGAAAGTTGAAAATGGCGAGGATTTTATGGATTTTGTGGGGTATAACCCATTACAAAACTCGATTGATGTGCATTTAAAAGCTGATTTTGTGACTTCCGAGCATCTTGAAAAAATTTCTGCCGAAGCTTTAAATAAAAACTTTGTTGAAGAAGTAACTTACGACAATGATTTGGTTAATTTAATGAACGATAATGTTAAGAAAATCAGTTTTTGGGTATTGGTTATTAGTGCCATTTTTACTTTAATTGCGGTTTTACTTATAAATAGCTCTATACGATTAGCGGTGTATTCTAAACGATTTACCATAAAAACCATGCAAATGGTTGGTGCTACAAAACAATTTATTAGACGCCCTTTTGTATGGAAAAGTGTTCGTTTAGGTATGATTGGTGCTTTTTTGGCACTTATTGGTATGGCGATTGTTTTGTACTATCTTAATAGAACTTTTGCTGAATTAGAATTACTAAGCAATCCTATTTTAGTGGCACTATTATTTGTTTTCGTTTTTACTCTAGGCATTATCATTACTTGGATAAGCACACATTTTGCAACACAACGCTTTTTGAATTTAAAGACTGATGAGTTGTATTATTAGTTGTTGGTTGTTGGTTGTTGGAAACTATGAATTAAAAAAACGTTAACACAATAGTTTTAAATAAATCACTTAATTTGCATGAAATTATACTGCGACAGTTGATTATGGTAGAAAAAAAGCGAAAAGAAGCATCAAAACCAGGTTTTATATTTGGAAAGAAGAACTATAAATTTATGTTTATTGGCTTAGCATGTATTGCATTAGGTTTTATTTTAATGTCTGGTGGCGGAAGTGATGACCCAAATGTTTTTAACCCTGAAATTTTCAGTTTCCGTCGTATTCGGTTAGCGCCAATGTTGGTACTTATTGGTTTTGGTATTGAGATTTATGCTATTCTTTTGAATCCTGATAAAAAATAAATTCTAAATTTAAACTTCGTTTTATTTTTAAACTACTCAATTTTAATACTTTTGCGCCATGGAAATTATTGACGCAATTATTTTAGGCATTATTCAGGGGCTTACCGAATTTTTACCCGTATCATCAAGTGGACATTTAGAACTTGCAAAAGTCATATTTGGAAATGAATCCCTTCCTCAGGAAAGCTTGACCTTTACAGTGGTTTTGCATTTTGCAACCGCTTTAAGTACTCTAGTTATTTTTAGAAAAGACATTATAGAAATTTTCAAAGGTCTGTTTCAATTCAAGAACAATGAAGAGTTTCAATTTTCTGCTAAAATCATTATCTCGATGATCCCAGCGGTCATTATAGGCTTATTATTTGAAGAAGAATTAGAAGCTTTTTTTAACGGTAATGTACTATTGGTGGGATTTATGCTTTTGATTACCGGTTTACTTTTATTTCTGGCGGATAAAGCGAAGAACACCAATAAAAATGTCTCCTATAAAAATGCTTTTATCATTGGCATATCTCAAGCCATTGCTATGTTACCAGGTATATCTCGATCTGGTGCAACCATATCCAGTTCGGTATTGTTAGGTGTTGATCGAACCAAAGCAGCCCGATTTTCATTTTTGATGGTCGTCCCTTTGATTTTCGGTAAGGTGGCAAAAGACATTCTTGGAGGAGCCATTAGTTTTAGTGATGAAAGTTTTGGAGTCATGCTCGTTGGGTTCGCTGCTGCATTTTTATCGGGTCTTCTGGCTTGTAACTGGATGATTTCTCTGGTAAAAAGAAGCAAACTATACTACTTTTCAGCCTATTGCTTTATTGTAGGCGCTCTGGCGATAGGTTATTCTTATTTTTATATGTAATGAATGTTGACGATTTTAAAAATGGGCAAATTCTTATTATTGACAAACCATTGAATTGGACCTCTTTTCAGGTTGTAAACAAAATCAGATGGGCGATTCGTAAGAAATTCAAACTAAAAAAAATCAAAGTAGGACATGCTGGAACTTTGGATCCCCTGGCCACCGGATTACTCATTATCTGTACAGGAAAATTCACAAAAAAAATAAATGAATTCCAGGCTGAAGCAAAAGAATATACAGGAACAATAAGCTTGGGAGCTACTACTCCTTCTTTCGATCTTGAAACCCAAATAGATCATCGATATCCAACAGATCATATTACAGATAAGGACATCTATTCTGCTGCCAAATCCTTTGAGGGTCTTATCAAACAAAAGCCTCCTATCTATTCGGCCATTAAAAAAGATGGAGTTCGTCTGTATGAATTGGCCAGAAAAGGGGAAGAAACAGAAATAAAGTCGAGAGAGATTGAAATTTTAGCCTTTGAGATTACTGACATAAAAATGCCAGATGTTAGTTTTAGAATTGCATGCAGCAAAGGCACATATATTCGATCAATTGCAAATGATTTCGGAATTAAACTAAACTCAGGCGGCCACCTGTCATCTCTGAGAAGAACTAAGAGCGGATCATTTTCAATCGAAAATTCACAAACCATCGATACTTTTCTTGATCAACTAGGCCATGAGTCATCCGATTAAAAGAAATGTGACAGCCAGCTTTCACCTGCCGGTACTTCCCATGAACCTTCGAATTCATGTTTAGTGGTGATCATATTGTCAAAAACAATCGTCTTTTTTGAGACTCCTTTGTTTTTTATTAATGATTTAAAATCAGGTATTTCTTTCAATTGCACATAAGGGCCTTGTTTAAAACAGACATTGACCTTATCCAACAATGACATTCCATAGCTTTTCTCAAGTGCTAAGATGAAATTTACCAATGTATTTTGACCTTCCAGATCCAAGGGGGTGCTATCCGAAATAAGAAATACCAAAAACCGATCATAGCGAATCTCACAATCCAATTCAACCCCTGAAAAGCTTTCACAAAATGAATCTAATTTTTCCCGAAGTTCAGGCAATTCACTGGCATAAAACTTTCTGCTCCCAGGATAAATTATGACTTTTGATTCAGACGCAAGTGTCTCCTTTGATACTTTCATTTTATTCGATCATGGATTCGATCAGGCTTACCATTTCTTTTTCTATGTGAACTCCTTTGTCTTCATTATACCAATTCTGAAGATCCGTTTTCAATTTAGCATCGATCTTACCATGAGCTAATTTATAATCACTTACCATCTTGGCAGCTTTAGCCGATCGTGGACCCCAGGAACCAACAACTTCTTTAGATTGCTTATCAACCACGATTAATTTAGGAATCGATTTGCTCCCATTGGTTAAAAACTGATTCATCAATTCTTCATTCTCATCTCTTAAAACAACCTTAAGGTCGATTTTGTCATTTGCTTCGGCAAATTTATTGATTACTGGTAAGGTCTGAGCTGCATCACCACACCAGCTTTCCGTTAGTACCATCCAGGTAAATTCCTTATTTATTTTCTGAGCCTTGGTAAGAGCAACTTCATTTAGTTTTGTCTGTTTATCAAGACGTTTCATTCGCTGGTTATTCAATTTCGTAAATTGAAACAATTCGTCACTTTGATTTACCCCGGTAGATTTACCTTGTTTCAGCAATTCAAGGATCATTTCTTTATAAGCCGTGTAGCTTTTTGCTGTTCTTATACTATTTTCGATTATTTTCTTCATGTGTAACAGATTTAGCTGTTTAGACGTAACAAATATAAAACCTAACTATATTCTATAATGTAACCCCTGTAACATAGTCGAAACCATTTTATCAAGATCAGTTTCAGCCTTCCAACCCCAGTCTTGTTGCGCTTTTGAGTCATCTATGCTTTGAGGCCAGGTCTCCGCTATCTGTTGTCTGTCATCCGGTTTGTAAGCAATTGTAAATTCAGGAATTTGTCTTTTGATCGCTGCCGCTAATTCTTTGGGTGAAAAACTCAAGGATCCCAGGTTATAGGAAACAAAATCGTGCTGAGTGTCAGCTTTCATTAATGAGATCGTGGCATTAATTGCATCGTCCATGTACATCATGGGCAATACCGTATTTTCTTTAAGAAAACAGGTGTAGCTTTTTCTCCGAATCGCTTCATAGAAAATCTCAACAGCATAATCTGTAGTTCCACCACCGGGAGTCGTTTTATAACTGATCAATCCTGGATATCTCAAGCTTCGCACATCTACTCCGTATTTATTCTTGTAATAAGAACACCAGTTCTCTCCGGCCAATTTACTGATACCATAAACAGTGGAAGGCTTTATGATCGTATCTTGCGGGGTATTGATCTTGGGCGTATCTGGACCAAAAACGGCAATTGAACTTGGCCAAAATACTTTTTTAATCTTGCCATCACGAGCCAGATCTAAAATATTAAACAAGGAAGTCATGTTCAGATCCCAGGCCTTTTGTGGATTCTGTTCTGCGATTACTGAGAGAATCGCTACCATCAAATACACTTCCGTGATTTGATGTTTTTCCAATACCTCCTTAATATCATCCATATTTGTGACATCAAGAAATTCGAAAGGACCTGATTCCATCACCTCATAATTTCCTTTTCGGATATCAGAAGCGATTACATTTTCATTTCCATAGGTCTCTCGAAGTTTTAAAACCAATTCGGTTCCAATCTGGCCGCTCGATCCAATAATCAAAATTTTCGAATCCATAAAAATCAATTAAATATTAAGACAAAGATAGCGGTTCTATAATAGAAAAACTATGTCTGTTCTGTGATCTTCTTTCAGATTTATCCTTACTTTTGAATGGACAAAAAAAAGTCATATGTACAGGATTTTAATCGCACATTTTATTTTGATTTTTTTGTTTTGCTCTTGTAAAAACAAGAACAAAGAAGAAATTGAGACTGAAGGCATACATACAAGCATTCAGAGTACTTTTAAGGCAGATAAAGCCATCGTGCCTTTAAATAGCAAGGCTACGGATTTGGTTAAAACATGGCCAGAATACCAAAATTTTAATGACTTAATCAATCAATACCAGGAAATTACTGTGAGTGAAGCTTTATTAAATAGTGTAGAATTATCTGAATTATCGCAACAACTAAAAGATTCAATTCGAGTTGAAAAGTTAAATATTCCAGAGGTAAAAATTCGTCTCAATGTCTTGCACAGTGAAACACTGCGTTTGGCTGATATGTCAAGCATCCCAACAATTAGCCAAGAATCAGTTGAAGAAGAAACAAACAATATGCTCGATGCATTCTCTGCTTTAAACTTAAAAATTAACAATATGAATCTACAGGAAGAACTCAATGAAGAGATCAGCAAATTTGTTGATGAAGTATTGGAATCACCTGATAAAGATTCGACCAATATCATGACTTCTTTAGATAGTCTGGAATAATTAATTCACCTATTCCAAATTCCAAGCGCCTTCTTTTTTCGTATATTTGGGTTCAAAATTTTGCTAGAATTCCCCTTGAATGAAAAAAGTAATATCCCTTTTTTTACTTTTTATATGTACTACTGTTTTCTCACAGTACAATGAAGCCGCACCATGGGTAACTATTTCTGATCAAAACAAAACAATCAAAAACACCGAGCTAATCGAGTTATCTAAATCGTTTCATGCTTATTGGATCGGTAGGGATCATAGAAAAAAAGGGAGTGGTTACAAACCATTTAGGAGATGGGAAAATCATTGGAAAAATCAGCTCGGCAAAAATGGATTCATTTCAACACCTCAAATGATATGGCGTTCCTGGGCTCAAAAAAGTAACCTCCCAAAAAGTGTGGTAAGTGATTGGACATCTATTGGACCATATACCACCAATGTTAAGCAAGGACAGGGTCGAGTCAACACCTTCATTATTGACCCTAACGATCCGAAAACTTTTTATGTAGGTGCTCCCGCAGGTGGACTTTGGCGTTCTGTTGATGCAGGTGTAAACTGGACTCCTCTTTCAGATGAATTACCTCAAATTGGCGTTTCAGGAATTGCCATTGATAAAAACGATTCGAACATTATTTATATAGCAACTGGTGATGACGATGCCAGAGATACCTACAGTGTAGGGGTTTTAAAATCAACAAATGCAGGAAAGTCCTGGGCCAAGACGGGCTTGGATTTTTCTGACATCAATGCCGTGTCAAACGAAATATACATCCACCCGGAAAATTCAGATATCATTTGGGTGAGTACGAATAAAGGACTCTTTAAAAGTCTTGATGCAGGAAAGAACTGGAGCAAACAATTGTCAAACAATATTGTAGATTTTAAGTTAAAACCTGGAGATCCAAACACGGTATATGCTGTCAGCCAGTCGAAATTTTATAAATCGACAAACGGAGGCAACACTTTTTCCGTGATTTCAAGTGAACTTCCACAAACATCAGGGCGCTTTGCCATTGATGTTACTGAGGCGAATTCAGAAATCATTTATATTTTAAGTGCCAATCTTGATAATACGTTTCAAGGAATCTATAAATCTGAAGATTCAGGTGAAAGTTTCGTCAACATGGGCGTACTTGAGGATATTTTTGGAGGCAGTACACAGGCTTGGTATGACATGGCCTTAACGGTTAGTCCCAAAGACGAGAATGTGGTCATTGTAGGAACGCTTGATATTTGGAAATCTACAAATGGCGGTGAATCTTTTGTTCAGAAAAATAGATGGTGGGACAGTTCAGACCCAGCCTATACGCATGCGGATATCCATTTCTTAAGATACTTTAATGGTAGATTATATGCCGGAACAGATGGTGGTATCTATGAATCTTCTAACGACGCAAACTCGTTTTCAGATTTGTCTGAAAATTTAAGTATTAGCCAGTATTATAAAATATCTACAGCGAAAAGAAATGCCAACAGAATCGTAGGAGGACTTCAAGATAATGGAGGCTTCGCCTATAGTGATGAAATCTGGCATCAGTATCATAGTGGAGACGGTATGGACTGCGTTGTGGACCCAAATGATGAAAATATTTTCTACGGCTTTACCCAATATGGAGGAAGTCTGAATATTACCTTCAATGGCGGAAAAACAGAGGGACGTACTGTGGCTCTTGCTCCTAAGGAAGAAGTAGATGATGAAAATTCTGATAGTGGAGGAAACTGGGTAACCCCCTTGATATCAGACAACAGAGGAGAATTATATGCCGGATACTCAAAACTATACAAGCTGGTAGAAAATGGTTGGGAGGCGGTATCGGGCGATGTTTTTGGCGGAAATCTGGATAACCTTGCTTTTGCTCCTTCAAATAACAATGTCATCCTGGCGTCCAGAATCAACAAAATATACAAAAGCGAAGACAAAGGTCTTACTTTTACAAAGTTAGCTGTGACATTTTCAAAT